>CAZPJJ010000532.1:0-2623 GCA_964586535.1 uncultured Acidobacteriota bacterium
GCCGAGCCGTGCCGGATCCGCGCCTCGATCGTCGAGAGCAGCTCGTCGGGGGAGAGATCCTTGGGCCGCAGCCGCAGGATCTCGATCGCCGCGAGCAGCGTCTGGAGCGTGTTGTTGAACTCGTGCGCGATGCCGCCCGCGAGCTTGCCGATCGCGTCGAGACGCTGCGCTTCCTGGAACGCCTCTTCGGTGCGCCGCTTTTCCGTCACGTCCTCGTAGACGATCGAGATTTCTCCCGAGGCGAGGCCGAAGAGCCGGTACTGGCGCCATCCCGGGCGGCGCGCAGCTTCGACCCAGCGCGGACCCCACGGTTCGAAGCCGCGTTCGGGCGTGACTCTCTCGAGCAACTCGCGCAGATCGGCGGCGCGAAACTCCGGCAGCACCTCCTCGAGCGGGACTCCGACGGCGCGAATGCGGCTCACATTTTCGAGCGATGCAGCAGCCGCGTTCACATCGAGCACGATCATCTCGCCGGTCGCCTCGTCGCGGCGGCAGGTCACGACGCCCGAGCCGATCGCGTCGAAGAGCGCGCGGAAGCGGCTTTCGCTGCCCGTCAGCGCGTGCTCCATGCGGACCTGCTCGGTGACGTCGCGCAGCATCGCGAGCAGCGCGGGGCGTCCCTCCCACTGCGTGTCCGCCAGCCGTACCTCCGCGTAGCGGACATCGCCGTTGCGGCAGGGGATGTCGAGCGTCGTCGTCTCGGAGCGCACGTGGGGAATGCCGAAGCGCGAGCCGATCATCTCCTGGCGCGCGGTCTGGAAGAGGTCGCACGCGGCGCGGTTGGCGAAGAGCACGACGCCCGTGTGGTCGAGGACGAGCACGCCGTCCGGCATCTTCTCGACGATGCCGCGAAAGTGAAGATGCGCGCGGTGGATTTCCACTTCGCGTTCGCGGAACTCGGTGATGTCCTTGCACCACACCAGCGCGTGCGGCTCGCCGTCGATCGAGAGCCGATCCGTCCAGAGCGAGAATGTGTGCTGCCGCACTTCGGTGCCTGCGAGCACGGGAAGCTGGGCGAGAACGCCTCGATAGACCGTCCCGCAGCGGATCGTTTCGCGCAGTGCCGTGCGCAGCACGCAGTCGCCCGCGTGCGTCGAGCACGTGTTCGTGAGGCCTTGCTGCGTGCAGGTACGGAAGCAGCCGAAGGAGATGTGCTCGAGGTCGGCCCCGAGGCGTCTCGCCGCGATGTTGCTCGCGACGACCTCCAGCTTGGCATTGATCAGAAATCCGGGTGTGGGCGATCCCTCGATGATCGAGCCCACGAAGGAAGCGCTGCCGCTTCGACGAGAAGCCCCGGACGTCCTTGCGACGCGGGGCGCGCTCCGTTCTCGAGTCTTGTTCGACGAGCGTGGCTTCGTATTCACGCACGCACCTTAGGCGTTCCTGCCCGCCGGAAGCGACGGGCTCCTCGCACTTGCTGAGAACCTTGGTCAGGCCAGGGGTTTGCGCAAGGGTCCGGGGGTGTTCGCAAACGTCATCAAAAAGTAAGCTCCACCTCCCGGTCGATCGCGAATCGTGATCGCCCCGCCATGGCGCCGCGCGATCTCGCTCGCGATCTGCAATCCGAGGCCCGGCGATGGTGCCGCCGTGGTCGAGCCGGGCGCGGTGGCGCTCCTTCTTCGAGCGTCGAGCCAGGCGAGCACGGGGGCGGCCACCCCAGGGCCGCGGTCGGCGACCGCGATCCCCGCCCCCTGTCCGCTCGCGGGGTCCGCGGGGACGCCGAGGATCTCGATCTCGGCCACTCCATCGGGATTCGCCCCGTGCTCGACCGCGTTGACGATGAGATTGCGCAAGGCCACGACCGCCCAACGCGGCGATGCCACGATTTCGGGAAGCGGATCGTCGATCCGCACGCTCGCCCCTCGCTCCTCGATCGCTCCTCGCGTGTCCTCGAGCGCTCGATCGACGATCGCCCGCGCTGGCACGCGCTCGAGGCTCTCCGGCTCGGCGAAGCGGGAGGCAAGCGCCGCGACGTCGGCGATCATGCGCTCCGCACGCGCTGCACCGCGCTGGATCCGGCCCAGCGTCTCGCGGTCCGGGTTGACGGGACATGTCTCGCAGCGCTGGCCGATCAGCCTCGAGAAGCCGCGCATCGCGCGCAGCGGTTCCCGAAGATCGTGGGCGATCGTTGCCACCAGGGTTTCCAACTCGTCGACACGGCTGGAAGCGCCGGTTCCGCCGTTCGGGATCTCCGATGGCGTCGCGGTCGTCTCCGCGGCGGGCGTTGCGGCACTCACGCGATCCCGGCGCGCGGCCGCGAACGCGCCGGCCCACCCGAGCGCAATCCCCGCGGAGACCGCGATGCGCGTGCCCAGATGCTCGGGCCCGGCGACGGCAACCACGACGGTCGCCGCCCCGAGAAGCAGCACGGGCGGCCACGCGATCCGACCTCTGCCGAACCACGCGAGACCGGCGCCGAGCGCGGCGAGCGCGAGCGCCACGGCGGGCGCGAGCGATGTCGCGCCGGTCATGGCCTCACCGGGACTCTTCGGCGCCGCTCTCGTCGCGGAAGAGCGAATCGAGGCGCTCCATCTCGGACTGCGAGAAGTGGATCGGCTGGCCGGTGAGAATGCCCGTGGTATTGCGGAAGGGCCGGCCGATGTGCATGCCGCTGCCGTCGATC
>CAZPJJ010000533.1:0-2609 GCA_964586535.1 uncultured Acidobacteriota bacterium
GATCGAGGCCCTTGCCGGGGGCCAGGCGCAAGCGCTCTTGAAGACGTACGAGGGTCGGGTCCTAGCGCTCTCGAATCGGTGGAACGACTTCCTAGAAAAGCTCGGGGACACGATCACGACAAGCCCCGCCGTGCTCGCCGCGCTCGAAGGGCTCGCCGACATTCTCAAGTCCATGACGGAGGAGCTCGAAACCGGCAAGGCGCGAGAGGGGATCAAGGACGTCGTCGTCGCCCTCCTCGGGATCGCCGACGCAGCGATCCTCGCGACGCGCGTGCTTCACGTGTTCGCTGGCACGACGACGTCACTCCTCAAAGACGTGTTCAAGGGCGGCGAGGATGACAAGCTGTTCGGGAACATGCGCGCGTTCTTCGCCGAGGACGGCCCGAAGATCGACGCCCAGCTCCAACAGCTCGCGGCGCGGCTCAACGAGCTGCGGGTCAAAGTGAGCGGCGTAAGCACTGAGCCCTCCAAGGCCGGCGAGGGTCTCAAGCGCATGGGCGAGGCCGGGGCAGACGCGGCGGAGAAACTCGACGCGAAGCTCGTCAAGGCGCTGGAGAAAATCAAGAAGCTGTCCGTGGCGATCGAGGAGCGCGTCGCGCTCGGCCCGCTGCAGCTCGCGCTCGACGAGATCGGGATCGCGATCGACAAGAACCTGAACGAGAAGGCGAGGAACGCGGAGCGAGCGTGGACTTTTCTGCAACAGGCCATGGCGCGCGGCGAGATTTCTCAGGAGCGGTTCGAGGCGATCTCGAAGGAGTTGGAGGAGATCGTCAAGGGATTGAGAGAAGCGGGGATCGTCGTCAACGGGCTCGGGGAGCACGTCGAAGTGACGACGGGTGAGTTCATTTCGATGGGGGAGGCCGTGCGGAGCCTCGTCGAGGAGGGTCTCGACGTGTTCCTTCTTCGCCTCGCGGAATCCCGAGACGAGATCCGCTCTCTCGGCGAGGAGATCCGCGTCACCCTGCGGGAGATCGGCGTGGACTCCGCGGTCCAGTTCACGGACACGCTCGTCGACGGGGCGCTCGGGGCGAAGATTCGATGGCGCGAGTTCATGCGACAGCTCCTCGCGGACCTCCTGAAGGCGATCGCACGCGCGCTCGTCCTTCGCGCCGTCCTCGGAATCGCCACCGGCGGCGGATCGGAGACGCTCTCCCTCATCGGCGTCCCGACCGGGGGGGGCACGATCGGTGCTCAGTTGGGCGGGATCATGCCGCAGCGGTGGCAGCACGCGCGCCGATTCGCGATGGGCGGCATCGGAGTCGTCCCCGGAGGCGGCTACCGGGACACGATCCCGGCGCTTCTTCAGCCGAGGGAGCTCGTGGTCCCGGCCGCTGCGTCCCGGGAGATCCTCGCGGGGCGGGCTAGCCTCGTGGGTCGCGGCGGCGGCGGTGCGCACGTCGAGATCCACGAGACGAATCACTTTCACGCGCCCGATTCCGATGCGGTCTACAGACTCTTCGTGCGTAACGGCCACTCCATCGAGCGCGCGTTCAGGACCCTTCGCAGCCGCGGTTACGCGGTCGGCTTTGGGGGCTAGACGTGGCGGACTGGACCTACGTGCCGATGCGCGAGGGCTGGAGGAGAACTCGCGTTCCACCGCGCACGCTCATCAACAGATTCGCGGACGGGAAGGAGACGCGGCGCCAGACGGAAAGCGCGTTCTCGACGCGATGGTCGGAGCGATACGTCTTCGACGGGACGGAGCGAGACGCGGCGCACGACTTCTTCGAGTTGAAGGGAACGCTCACGCAGTTCACGAAGCTGGCCTACGACGACCACGCCGCTCCGACCGGGGAGAAGACGGTCCGCTTCGATGGAAGCTGGGAAGAGAGTCGGCTCGGTGTGAACGCGTACGAGGTCGTGCTCGGGTTCCTCGAGGTCGTGCCGTGATCTCGGTGCCCGCGGCGGTGAGGACGCTGCTGTCCTCTCACGAGCTGAGGCCGCTCCTGGCCTTGGAGATCGCCCTCTCGGACGGCTCCGGCACGTTGCGCTTCGCCACTGAGGACGTGACCTTCGGAGGGAACGCCTACGACGGCATCATCACGTCCTGCGAAAAGCTCGTGGAAACGATCGAATACAAGGTGCCGAGCTTGTCGGTCTCCGTCTCCAACGTTCAGCACGAGCTGCGCCCTTACTTCGTTCCGACAGACAAGCTCACGGGCTCCAGAGTGACTGCGCGTCTGCTGTTCCGGGACTCGTCTGGAACGCTGATCTCGGATTCGCTCGTACGATTCAAGGGTCGGTTGGAGCGTCCCGAGAGGGTCGGAGAGACAGAGTTCACCCTGACAATCCGCGGCCTTCTAGACGGCCGCGGGGAGGACGTGCCGCGCCGCCGCACTACGACCTGGTGCCCGTGGGACTTCGCGAACGGCGGCGCGTTTGACGGGGCCGGGCACTGCGACTACGCGCAGACCACGACGGCGAACGGTGCCGGGTCGTCCTCGACGAGCCTGACTCTCACCGGGAACGCGGACAAGTTCGCGAACGGGGACGAGATCATCATCGGGGCCGCGGGGAACGCGAAGGTCGCGATTCTCTCCGGCGGCGGCACCCTCACCCTGACCCTCGCCGCGGCGCGCACCTGGGCGAATCTCGATCCGGTACGGCAC
>CAZPJJ010000534.1:0-2598 GCA_964586535.1 uncultured Acidobacteriota bacterium
TCCGGCTGGTTGATCTCCGCGGCCGAGCGCGCGACACGCTTTATTACGATATCGAAATCGACGCATCGACCATGGACGTTGAAGCTCCTCCGCATCGAGAACGGCGGTGGTTCGCCGGGTTCTTCGTCAGCGATCGGCGGGTGTGGCCCTCCGTCCGAAGAAGGCCGATTCGTTCCCAGAGAGTTCGTATTGAGATCCGCGTCGAGAAGAAGTTCCGCCGGAATGGGCGGACATTCGGCGGAGCGGGAACAATACTTGCATCAATCGGTCGCGGAGGGTTCTGGCTCCCCATGCTCTCCCGGCTTGGACTGCGAACCAAGCGGGACATTCTTGCGACCGAGAGAGGGATCTCATGAGCAAGTTCCACCGCGCGATCTTCAGCTTGACCCCGATCCTCGCGCTGATCGTCGTGAGCGTCACGTCGGCGCTGGCCGCGGACTACTACGTCCGCACGGACGGCTCCGACTCGTGCAACGGCACCGCCGATACGGGCGGGACTTCGGGCACCTGCGCGTTCCGCACGATCTCGCGCGCGAACACGGTCGCGGCGTGCGGTGACACGATCCACATCGGCGCGGGGCGCTTCTCAGAACCCAAGATTCGCGTCACGAACGTCTGCACGGCCGCGGCGCCCAAGCGTTTCGTCGGATCCGGACGCGGGACGACGCTGTGGATGGCCGGTCTCAACGACGTGAACGAGGGTGCGTGCACCGCGGACACCAACGCGAACGTCTATCGCTGCCCCGCTCCCCCGGGTTTCGCGACTGGCGCGGCAGGCAACAACGCGCACTGCCTGGCGCAGCGAACGACGAACCACGTGCGCTTCCTGGACGAGAACGGCACCACGGGAGACATGGTCGGGCCGGTGTGCTTGACGTGGAATACCAACGGCGCCGCGGACGTGTCCACCAAGGAAGGCCACGCATACTTCGACGGCAACGGGACGTTCTTCATTCGTCCTTGGGACGACCTGCCGCCCGCGCAGGCGGATTTCTGGGCACCGAACGCGACGAACTACGCCTCCGGCGCCGACGGTCCAGTCGTCTTGGCCGGAAACCACCTGCAGATCCAGGACGTGACGATCATCGGCAGCAATTACACCAATCTCGCCGCTAGCGGCACGGACCTCCTGATCGAGCGGATCGAGGTCTACACGGGCATGGGGTGGTTCAACGGCGCAACCGAGCGTGTGACGATCCGCGACATGCGCATCCTCAACGCCTATCGCCGCCCCGTGAACGGCGGTGCCGCCACGGACTGGGGCAGGACGAACAGCCAGGTGCTCTCGATCCAAGGCAAGCACTTCACGATCGAGAATCTGGAGACGTACGCCGCCCGCGAGGGCATCGGGTTCACCGGAGCCAGCTTCATCGACGTGAACGGCCTCTTCGCTCACGGCCACCACAACCACCTCCTGAAGTTCATCGATGGGGCCCATGACATCGCCATGCGCGACTGCATGACCTACAACGGCCAGGAGCCGGTCTTCATCGAGTGCGCTTACAACCTCGAGTTCTCGAACTGTACCTTCCCGTTCTCGAGCATCGTCATCCAGGCGAATCCCACCAAGACCTGCACGCCGGCGACATCGAACATCGACTTCTTCAACAACGCGTGGTGCGGGGTTCATTACTTCAATCTCTACGGCAATACCTGGGCCGCGGGCGGGCACGATCTCGACAACAACGTCTACATGACGGATCACGGAGCCTGCCATCAGAACTCGTGGCTCGTCGGCGCGGACGGAATCAAGTTCGAGACGATGTCGGAGTGGAGAAACTGGAACGGCGGCACCTGCGCGGGCTGCACGCGCGACCCCAACTCCCGCACCGACCTCGTCGCCAACACGTGGGTCTCGTACAAGCATCGCGACGACACCCTAGGTGCCAACTACGACTTCGACTTGAAACCGGGCGCGCAGGCGATCAACGCGGGCAATCCCGCCCACGCCGACGGGTTCGACATCGAGAACGTCGCGCGCGAGGGGAATCCCGACGCCGGCGCCTACGAGAGCGGAAGCGACAGCGGCGGCGGCGGCGTCTGCGGGAACGGCGTCCTGGAAGCGGGCGAGCAGTGCGACGGAAGCGCGCTCGGCGGCAGGACGTGCTCGGATCTCGGCTATGGCGGCGGCACGCTGGGCTGTACGTCGTCGTGCACCTACGACACGACCGCCTGCACTGCGCTTCCAGGCACTCCGAACAACCTCAGGCGAACGGACGTCAAGTAGCGGCGAGTACTCCGCGGCAACGCGCGGTCAGCGCGCGCGAACGGGGAGTTCGAAGAGCTCGAATGGCAGCGTCGTGGGATCGCTCGTCACGCCCCCCTCCTCGAGGAGAGCGTCGAGCGACCTCGCGCCGAGTTCCACCTCGATCACCTCTCCGAGGTTCCCCCGCCGTGGCGCGACGATGATCCTGCACGGCGAAGCGCTGATTTCTTCGTTCCGCTCGCGCACGAGTTCCGGCGTCCACGCCGCGTAGCCCAGGTCGCCGCACCACGGCTGCCTCGCGAAGAACGCGAGCCGCGTCCCGAGATCACCTCCCCCGACGAAGCCCGCCTGGGCGTGGCCGCTCCGCGTGAGCGCCAAGGCCGTGCGATGAG
>CAZPJJ010000535.1:0-2594 GCA_964586535.1 uncultured Acidobacteriota bacterium
TTGACGGCTCGCGGGAATGGGCCATGATTCGCGGCGCGAGGGATCGATGAACCTGCTAGGCCGCGTGCGCAAGACCGGAGCCTGGCCGGCGCTTATGGCGCTCGTGGCCGTGCTCTGCCTGGCCGCGCATCCGCTGGCGCACGTTCATCACGCCCCTTCGAGCGACGTCCCCGGGTACGCGGCTTCTTGCGGCGCAGCCGGGCATGCCGGCCACGACGGCTCGCTTTCGGGTGCCGCGCCAAAACCTGCGCGCTGCTGGCTCTGCATTCTGCTGCACGCGACCGCGCTCCCGGCCGATCCGCGCCCCGCGGCCGCACTGTCCCTCGCCGATCCGCCGTCGCCCTCTGCGTCCGATGTCCTTCCCCGGGCGGCCGTCGCGGTCGCCCCTTGGTCTCCTCGCGGTCCGCCCTCCGCCTGAACCCGGCACCGAGTCCTTTCGTCGACGCGCATCCGTGAAGGAGCCGCGTCCTGATGTGTCGTGGCGCGAAAGCGCCGGTTCAGGAGGAAAGACCCATGCCCCCCGCTCTTCGTGGCCGCGCTCGCGCGCGGAGCCTCTCGCTCTTCGTTCTCGCCGTCGCTCTGCTCGCGGGCGCGCTCGTCCCCGCGCTTTCGATCACCCCCACTCTCGCGGACGACTCCGGAGTCCTGCGCGGCACCGTCGTCAACAGCGCGGGCGCTCCGTCGCCGAAGGCACGCGTGCGCGTCGTCGAGGCGCGGCGCCTGGCGACTACCGACGACTCGGGCGCATTCGTCTTCGAGGGGCTCGCGGCGGGCCGCTACCACCTCGAAGCATCGAGCGCGCGCTTCGGCTCGGGCGTCGGCGTCGTCGATGTCGCCGCGGGCGGCGAGGCGACGATCACGCTTCAGCTCGGTCTCGAGATCCACCGCGAGGAGATCGTCGTCTCGGCGCGCCCGGACGCCGTGCGCACGGACGACGCGTTCCAGCCCGTCGACGTCGTCAGCACGCAAGAGCTCGCGATGCGCATGCAGCCGACGCTCGGTGAAACGCTCGAACAAGAGCTCGGCGTGTCGTCGACGTACTTTGGCCCCGGCGCGAGCCGCCCGGTTCTGCGCGGACTCGGCGCCGATCGCAGCCGCGTGCTCGAGGACGGCATCGGCGTCGGCGATGTCTCGGGCCTGAGCCCCGATCACGCGGTGAGCGTCGATCCCGAGGGCGCCGAGCGCGTCGAGATCGTGCGCGGCCCGGCGACGCTGATGTTCGGCGGCGGCGCGATCGGCGGCGTGATCAACGTGCTCGACGATCGCATCCCCGAGTCGATGCCCGAGGGCACGCTCTCGGGCCGCGCTTCCGCGAGCTACGGCACGAACGCCGACGAGCGCGGCTTCGCGGCGTCGGTCAACGCGCGCGTCGCGGACGGCTTCGCGATCCACGTGGGCGGCGTCAAGCGCGACGCCGATGATCTGGAGATTCCCGGCCCGGCCGAGCGCTTTCCAGAGGAAGGCGAAGAGGTCGAGGACACGGGCACGCTCGAGAACAGCTTCGTCGAATCCGAGTCGTTCACGCTCGGCGCGAGCCGCATCTGGAATCGCGGCTTCGTGGGCCTCTCCTACACGAACTACGACACGCTCTACGGCATCCCCGGTCACGCGCACGAGCATGGCGAGGAAGAAGAGCCGGAGATCGAAGTGCTCGCCGAGGAAGAAGGCGGCGTCTCGATCGACCTGCAGCAGCGGCGCTGGGACATGAAAGGCCAGATCGACGTGAGCGGCGACTTTCTGCGCGCCGTGCGCCTGCGCGCGGGCTACACCGACTACGAGCACGTCGAGCTCGAGGGCGAGGAGATCGGCACGCAGTTCTTCGCCGAGGGCCTCGAGATGCGCCTCGAAGCACTGCACCAGCAGATCGGGTCGATGCGCGGCTCGTTCGGACTCCAGTACTCGGACACGGATCTCGAGGCGATCGGCGAGGAAGCCTTCCTCGAGCCGGCCGAGACGCGGCAGATCGGCGCATTCATCTTCGAAGAAGTCGAGCGCGGTGACTGGCGCTTTCTCTTCGGCGGCCGCTACGAGCAGCAGGATGTGAAGGGCGCGTACCAAGGCGTCGCTCGCGACGAGTCGTTCTCGGGGCTCTCGGCTTCGGTGGGCGCCGCGCGCACGCTCGGCAGCGCCTGGGCGGCGACGGCGACGCTCTCGCGCGCCGTGCGCCTGCCGAGTGCCGAAGAGCTCTACTCGTTCGGCGAGCACGCCGCGACGCGCTCGTTCGAAATCGGCGATCCCGACCTCGACGAGGAGACGAGCTATGGCATCGACCTCGGCCTGCGCCGCACCGAGGGGCGCTTGACAGGCGAGCTCAACCTCTTCGCGACGCGCATCGCGGACTTCATCTACGAACGCGCCGTCGACCCGGGAGAGCTCGAGACCGAGCTGCCCGTCTTCGCATACACCCAGGACGACGCCGAATTCACCGGTTTCGAGCTGCACGGCGACTTCGCGCTCTTCGAGCAGCCCGGGATGCGCATTGCGCTCGACGTGACGACCGAGTACGTGCGCGCGGAGCGCCGCGAGGACGGCGAGCCCCTGCCCTTCATCCCGCCGTGGAGCTCGCGCGTCGGCGTGCACGTGCATGCCGAGCG
>CAZPJJ010000536.1:0-2584 GCA_964586535.1 uncultured Acidobacteriota bacterium
CGCCGCTTCTCAGAAACCGCGAATCAGCGCGCGCCGAAGTTCGAACACTTCACGCGGCGTCAGAAGAGAAAGTCCGTCGAGAGAAAGCGCGAGTGCCGCTCGCGCACGATCTCCTGCAGGATGCGCTTGTTCTCCTCGGTGGTCTTCGCCGCGACGAGCGTGCGGATCGAGAACACGCGCAGCGCATCCGTGACCGAGAGCGTGCCTTCGGCCGAGTCCTTGCGCCCCGTGAACGGCAGCGAGTCCGGTCCGCGCTGGCACTGGCTGTTGACGTTGACACGGCATACCTGGTTGACGAGGGGATCGATGAGTCGCGCGAGCGTCTCGGGATCGGTGCCGAAGAGCGCGAGTTGCTGGCCGTAGTTCGAGGCCACGACCTGCTCGATGGGCTCGCGGACGTCATCGAAGGGAACGATGGGCACGACGGGACCGAACTGCTCTTCCGTGTAGAGCCTCGCCGCGGGCACGACGGGATACACGACCGCCGGCGCGAAGAGCGTTGCCGCGTGGGCTCCGCCGCCCTCGTTGACGACGCGCGCCCCGTGCGATGACGCTTCGGCGACGAGTTCCGCGAGCCACGCCGGCTTGCCCGGTTCGGGAAGCGGCGTGATCCGCACGCCGTCCTCCCAAGGCAGGCCGATGCGCTGGGCCGCGACGCGCTCCGCGAGTCGCTCGGCGAAGCGATCGGCGAGCCGCCGCTCCACGAAGATCAGCTTGAGCGCCGTGCATCGCTGCCCGTTGAACGAGAGCGCTCCGAGCGCGCATTCTTCGACGGCCAAGTCGAGATCGGCGTCGGCGAGCACGATGGCCGGGTTCTTCGCGTCGAGGCCGAGCACCGAGCGTAGGCGATGCTGGCGCGGATGCTGGCGGCGGACGATGTCGGCAACACGGCTGGTTCCGATGAAGGCGAGCACATCGACGCGTCCGCTCGCCATCATTGGGCCGATGATCTCGGCACCGTCGCCATAGACGGAGTTCACGACACCCGGCGGGAACGCGTCGCGGAAGACCTCGAGGAGCGGTCCGTAGAGCAGGACGCCGTGCTTCGGCGGCTTGAAGACGACCGTGTTGCCCATGATCAGCGCGGGCACGAGCGTCGTGAGCGTCTCGTTGAGCGGGTAGTTGAACGGCCCCATGCAGAGAGCGACGCCGAGCGGGGCGCGGCGCACCTGAGCGGCGATGCCCTCGTCGAGCGTGAAGCGCGACGAGACGCGGTCGAGGTCCTTGAGCGCGTCGATCGTATCGCGCAGATAGACGACCGTGCGATCGAACTCCTTCTCGGATTCGCCGAGCGGCTTGCCGATCTCCCACATCAAGAGGCGCACGACCTCGGCGCGGCGCGCGACGAAGCCGTGAACGAAGCGCTCGACGTGCGCGATGCGATCGGCGACGGACATCGTGGGCCACGGACCGCACCCGCCGTCCCAAGCGCGTGCGGCGCAGGCGAGTGCGTCCAGCGCGGCCCGGGCGTCCATGCGCGGCACGCGCCCGAGCAGTCGCGGCTTGGGCTCGCTTCCCGCGAGATCGCAGATCGGCGAGAAGATATCGTCGAGCGGGCCGCCCCAGGGGCGAAGCTCGCCACCGGCCAAGAAGACACGCTGCTCCACGGGCGGGCCCGGGTTCAAGGCCGCTGGAACGTGGGCGACGCGGTCGAAAATCGCGAGAAGCTGGGAAGAGTTCATGGGCACCTCGTTCGCCGGGGATGGTACTCGCGGAACCCGCGACGTCGAGCCGCTCGCCTCGCGCTTGCTGTAGCCTGTGCCCGTGGCCGCCGGCACCGAGTGGTCGAGGAGGGGGTCATGGAAGATCGTGCTTCGCTCTTGGTCCCGATCGCACGCGCGAGATCGCGGAGGCCTCGGCCGTGAAAGCGCTGCGCGTTCTCGCGGTGCACGGCGTCGGTCACCAGGAGCTCGATCCCGCATCTTGGCAGCCGCTCTGGACGGAAGCGATCGAAAGCGGCATTCGCACGTGGCAACCCGAGCGGCCGGTCGAGCTGGGCTTTGCCGCCTACGATGCGTTCTTCGCCGAAGCCGACCTGGGCGCGCCGACGGTGCTGCGCGCGCTCGCGCGCCTGCTCGGGAGCCTCGTGGTGCACGGTGTTCCGGAGTGGCTGCGCCGCGAGCGCGGCGTCGGCCGCGCCCCGGAGCGCCTGCGCTGGACCGCAGGCATGGTCGCGCTCTGGATCGGCCGCGATGCGTTGCGCCGCCGCGTGCGTCTCGCGCTCGCCCGCGAGGTGCGCGCTCACGACGCGGATATCGTCGTCGCGCATTCGCTCGGCTCGCTCATCGCTTACGACGCTTTCGCGCGCGATGCGTCGCTCGCGACGACGAGCGCCGGGACGACGCGAGCGCTCGTGACGCTGGGCTCGCAGTTGGGTCACGCGGCGGTGCGCGCGTCGTTCGCGGGGCGCTTGAAGCCGCTGGCTCCGCTTGCCTGGTACCACCTCTTCAACGAGCACGACGACATCTTCACGGCGCGCGTGCGCCTGCCGGCGAGCGACTCGTTCGTCGAGGTCGACACTCCCTTCGATGTGGAGGGCATTGCCGATCACGACGCGGTGCGCTATCTGACGCACGCACAGGCG
>CAZPJJ010000537.1:0-2570 GCA_964586535.1 uncultured Acidobacteriota bacterium
GCCGCAGTTCCGCGCCGCCCGGCAGTCCGTGCGTGTAGCGGCCGAGGAAAGTCCGCAGCTTGTGCAGCCGCACCGGGTCGCGTTCATCGCGCACGATCCAGGAGAAGTGCGTGCGAATCATCGCCAGGCGATCCTCGACCGTCGGCGACGGGCACGTTTCGCCCGCGAAGGACGCTGCGATACGCCGGAAGATCCACGGATCCGTGAGCACCGCACGGCCGATCATCACCGCGTCGGCGCCGGTCTCGCGCAGCATCGCGCGCGCTTCGTCCGCGCCGCGTACATCGCCGTTGCCGATCACCGGGATCGCAAGTGCGTCCTTCAGCCGCGCGATGTGCGACCAGTCCGCGCGGCCCGTGTAGAGCTGCGCCGCCGTGCGCGCGTGGAGCGTCACCGCGTCGGCGCCAAGATCCTGACAGACGCGGCCCAACTCGAGGTAGTTGAGCGGAGTCGCACCCGTGCCCAGTCCCAAGCGAAACTTCACCGTCAGCGGAATCGTGAGCTTCTTCCGGCACGCCGCGACGATCGCGGCGGCGCGCGGCAGATCGCCCATCAGCGCCGCGCCCGCGCAGCCTCGGAGCACTTTGTTGGCCGGACACCCCATGTTGATGTCGCAGACGTCGGGACGCAGTTCTTCCACCACCTCCGCGCAGCGCGCCATCGCCTCGGGCTCGCGTCCGTAGATCTGGATCGCGAGCGGACGCTCCTCTTCGGTGAAGCGCATCTTGCGGATGATCTTGTCGATGCCCCGAGCGACCGCGTCCGCCGAGATGAACTCCATCGCGACGAGGCCCACGCCGCCCATGCGGCGCACGAGCAACCGGAAGTGGTGATCCGTGATGCCCGCCATCGGCGCCAGCACGAGCCGGCTCGAGAGTTCGAGCGAGCCGATGCGCCACGTCGACGCGAGCGTGTCGATCACGGGGAGCCCGCTCCCTCGCGCGGGCCCCGCGAGAAGAGCGGCGGCGCCAGGATGCCCAGCAGCGCGAACGCCGTCACCACCAGCGAGTGCTTGATCACGCCGTCCTTGATGAGGCGCGGGATCGCCGAGAGCGGCTCCGTGACCACTTCGATGCGCTCGTAAGGATCCGGGTGCGGCTCGCCCACGCGCAGCGCGCCTTCCGCCAGGTACGTCGCACACGCATTGATCTGAAACGCCGGATTCGGCCACACCTCGCCGAGCGGAACGAAGCGCTCCGCGTCGAATCCCGTCTCCTCGCGCAGTTCGCGGCGCGCCGCATCGGCGGCGTGCTCGCCCGCATCGACCATGCCGCCCGGGATCTCCAGCGTGTCGCAGCGAACCCCGTGACGGTACTGGCGCACCAAGACGACGCGTTCGTCCGCCGTAATGGGCACCACGTTGACCCAGTCGGGCCCATCGAGGACGACGAACGCGCGCTCCGCGCCGCCTTCGAGCCGGTAGACATCGTGCCGCACGCGAAAGATGCGGTGATCCGAGTGGGGCCGTTCGCCCACGAAGGTCCAATGTTTCGAAGTCATCGCCTCACCTGTAGATGCCGGGATGCGCGATCTCGAGCACGAGGCGCAGGATCGGCCCAGCGATGACGCCGAACACCTTCCATGCCACGAGGATGCCGATGAACCCCGCCATCGGGATCTCGCGCATCCACGTCACCGCGCGACCCAACGCGCCGCCGAACGCCTCGAGCACCGACGCGCCGTCGAGCGGGGGCAGAGGCAGCAGGTTGAAGATGCCGAGCAGCGCGTTGAGCGACGCCATGATCGCGAGCATGCGCGCGAACGCCAGCGCGAAGGCGCCGTCGGAGACCGGCGCGAGCAGCGATTCGAGCGTCGCCGACTCGGGAGGCACGCCCCAGCCGGTCGCCACGAGGCCCTTGATCGCGAGAATTGCGAAACCCGCGATGACGAGGTTCGCGGCGGGGCCCGCCGCCGCCATCAGACCGGCGCGCTTCGGATGGCGCGCGGCCCAGTGCGGGTCGTACGGCGCGGACGCCCAGCCGATCATGAAACCGCTCAGCGCATAGGCGAGCAGCGGGACGACCACCATGCCGAGCGGTTCGCGCTGGATGTGCGGCAGCGGGTTCAGCGAGACCTGCCCCGCGTGGTACGCGGTCGGATCGCCGCCGCGCAGAGCGGCCCAGGCATGGGCGGCCTCGTGGCAGGTCGTGGAGAGCAGAAACGCCACGAACCAGAGCGCGAGACCCACGACATCGAAGCCAGCATCGAACACGGGTGAGAGTCTCCGCCCCCGGCTCATACGGGGGCGCTGGAGTATAGCCGCCGGGTGCGGGGGGACGCCGGAACGGGGCGTGTGTGGGGGGAGCCGGGAGGTCGGGCTGAGAGGAGGGGCGGTGGGCCGGGGCGGCGGGAGGCGGGGGCGACGCGCCGACGTGTCACGCCCTGCGTCGACGGAGCCGCACGACGCGTCGCACTGCTCGACTCATCACATGTACTTCGAGGACATCTCCAGCGAGACTCGTGCATTTCGAGGGGACCCGTGTACACGGGACCCCCTCTTTTGAACGATCGCCGACACGGGACCCCATGTTTTGCAAGGTCCCCGCGAGGTCGCACGCCGCTCTCCGCTG
>CAZPJJ010000538.1:0-2561 GCA_964586535.1 uncultured Acidobacteriota bacterium
CCGCCAGCCGGGGCGCGCCACGAAGAGTGCCGAGAGCCCCCCGCCGATCGCGATCACGCCATAGTGCAGGCCTCGCGCGAGCAGCACCGCCGCTGTCGCTTCGCTCTCGCCAACCCCCTGAGACTGAAGAAAAGCGATCTGCGCCGCCTCGGTGACGCCGATACCTCCCGGCGCGCCCGTCGCCGTTCCCGCGGCGCCGCCGACGGCCACGGTGAGCATCGCGAGCCACCAATCGACGGGGACTCCCATCGCGAGGAGCGCCGCGTGTTGCGCGAGTCCGATCACGACGACGAAGGCGACTCCTCCCCCGAGCCCGATCGCGATCGCGCGCGGATCGCGCAAGAGCGTCGATGTGCTGCGCCAAGTCGCGTGCGAGGCGACCGCGAGTCGCCCCGCCGTTCCGTCGCGAGGTTCCTCGAGCCAGCGCTCGAGACGCGGGCCGAAGCGCCGGAGCGCGAGGACGACGAGCACCCCCGTCGCGAGCGCGGCGACGAGAGCGGCGACGGGGCCGCGCCACTCGCCCGCGCGCGTCATGAGCGCCGCCGGAGCGAGGGCCGTGGCGACGAGTATCCAAGACGCGCCGACCACGAGGTTGTCCAGGACGTTCGGGCCCATGTGCACCCCCGTTCCACCGCCGAAGCGCCGGCTGGCGAGCGCCGCGCGCAGGACCGACGCTCCTGCGCGAATACCGGGGATCGCGAGCGCGGCGAGTTGCGCCGCCATCGTGATCGGCACGAAGGGGGCGGAGCGGCATGGCGTGACACGTTTGGTAAGGGCGGCCAGCCGCCAAGCCGAGACGCCGAAGCGCGCGAGCGTGAACGCCAGCGCCAGTGCGACGAAGCGGACGTCGCTGCCGCGCAGCAGCGCCGAGATCACCGTGGGATCGGCGCGACGCACCTGCCAGACGAGCAGTCCTACCGCGACGGCGACCACGGCGAAGGTGATCGCGCGGCGCAGCCACGAGTGGCGACGCTGGGGTCTCTCGCTCTCCTGAAGCGGGGCTTCGGCCTCGGACGTCATGCAGCGCATACTACTCCGGCCTCGCGACGCGGTTCGCGCGAGAGCCGACCTCCAGGAGCCCAACGACCGTGTCGAACGGCCACTCCGATCTCGAAGCGCACGCGCGCGATCTGCAACGGATCGCTCCCGAGGCGATCACGCAGCGGATCGGGATCATGGGAGGGATCCTCGCGCTCTCGTTCGTGGTGCTTGCCGTCAAGGCGGCCGCGTACCTCCTCACGGGAAGTGCCGCCTTGCTCGCCGACGCGATCGAGTCGATCGCGAACGTCGTCACAGGCGCTTTCGGGCTCTACTGCGCGTGGTGGTCGACGCGCCCCCCCGATGACGACCACCCCTACGGCCACGGGCGGCTCGAACATCTGACGGCGGGATTCTCCGGAGTGGTTGTCGCGGTCGCGGGGGTCGGGATCGTCCGCGAAGCAATCCCGGCGATCCTCGATCCCGAGCCCGCGGCGCGGCTCGGCGCGGGCCTGCTGATCGCGCTCGTTGCGGGTGTTGCGAATGGAGCGGCCGGGTCGTTCCTGCTCCTGCGCGCGAGACGGCTCGAAAGCCCCTCGATGGCCGGCGAAGGCTGGCATCTGCTCTCCGACACGGCCACCACGGCCGGCGCGATTGCCGGCGTGCTCCTGGCTCGCGCGACCGGCGTCCACGCTCTCGACGGCGTGGCAGCTCTGATCTTCGGCCTCTTCGTGCTCATCTCGGCCGCTCGGCTCCTCTTCGAAGCAGGCGCCCGCCTCGTCGATCGCTTCGAGCCTCCTCTGCTCGAGGCCATCGCCCGCGGCCTCGAGCGGCAGCGACGCCCGGAGTGGATCGAGGTGCATCTGCTACGCGCTCGGAGCACCGGGAGCACCTTCATGGCCGACTTCCACGTCACGTTGCCGCGATACTGGGATCTGCAGCGCGTGGACGAGGAGCAGCACGTGGTCGCCCGCGCCCTGGTCCGCGAGTTGGGCCGCCCCGGAGAGGTGCTCGTCCATCCCGATCCTTGCGAACCGGATCAATGTGGGCTCTGCGGCGTCGCGGCGTGTCCGGTGCGTGCGGTGCCGAGGACTCTGCACGAGATCTGGACCGCCGCTCGCCTCATGAGCGTCAGACGGGCCCGCGCGGGCGGCGAAGCCCGTGAGTTGGGTCCCGGTGCGACCGAAAGCGCGGCGCCTAGCTCCGCTCGCGGCGATGGGCCGGCCTTCACGGACGCGCCCTCCGGGAAGTGAACCGCATCGAGTGGTAGAGTGACGACCTTGCCCGAGGGCGGCCGAAAGCGAGCGTTTCCGGCCGGGGGGCGAGCGGAGAATCGCGATGCGACGTTGGGTCCTCGTTTCCTGCCTGCTGCTCACGATCGGCGCGGCCTTCGCGCAGAAGAACGCCGAAGAAACGCGCCTGCCGCCTCCTCCCGAGCGCTCGATGCGCGAGCGTTTCGATCAGCCCGTGGCCTCGTTCGGCTTCGGTCCGGCTTCGTTGCTGATGTATCCCGACGAGAGCGTTCTTTTCACGACGCAGGCGCGGGCTCGCTTCCAACGGCAGCAGTTCATCGACCAGTTCTG
>CAZPJJ010000539.1:0-2552 GCA_964586535.1 uncultured Acidobacteriota bacterium
TCATCGACGAGCGCCGCGGCCCCGGCGTCGGCACCGAGGTCGAGCGGGATGGCGAGCGAGTCTTCGTCGGCGAGGAGAATGTCGGCACTCGAGTCGTTCGCGCCTTCGAGCGCGGGGTCGAGCGCGATCACGTCGTCGAGCAGCCGGTCCTCGTCGAGTATGGCGTCGCTTCCCGGCATGTCATGGCCGGCGGGCGCAAACTCGTCGCCGCCGCCGATGCGCGCGAGCGCCGCGTCGAGATCGAGGTCCGCGACCTCGTCGAGAAGCGCGACGTGGTCGTCGTGCTCCTTCGCCAGAATCGCGAAACCGCCATTGGAATCCCTGCTCGTTTCCGAACGGGGATACCGTTGGGCCGTCTTGGCGCCTCTGGGCTCTTTCGGGTCGGGCACTCCCGTTTCTCCCCTCATTCGCGTCGTCGGACGAGATCGTGCGCCGGACGCGCTACATGTTCACGCGCGCGCCGTTGCGAAAGACGGCCACGCCGTCGTACTCGTCGCCTCCACCAAGAGGCGCGTCATCGGAATCCGCGACCAAGAAGCGCACGTCGTTGTCGACCTGCAGCGTGAGTTCAATCCAGAACTCCTGATTGGTGCCCTGGTCGTCCGGCGAGTCGTAGGCGTCCGCCGAATCGTTGAGCATGTTCACGGAGATGCGGCCGCTGTAGTAGCCGCGCTGCGCGAGCGGATCGAAGGTCGACAGGTTGAAGGCGGCGCCTGCGTCCGGGTACTGGTTGTTGTCGAGGTAGAACTGCTTGAAGGCGGTGTGCAGCGAGCGCAGGTCGGAGGTCACGGCCCGCATTTCCGAGCGCACCTTCGCTTCCTGCAGCTCGGGAATCGCGATGGCCATCAGGACCGCGATGATCGCGACCGCGATCATCAGCTCGACGAGTGAAAATCCAGCTTCGCCGTCGACAGAAGGACGCCGCCGCCCAGGGATGCTCGTGATTCTCTCGCCCATGAAACCCTCGTTCCGGTGCTCCGCGGTCGCCTCCCCGAAGCGCGATCCCGCAGCCCTCCGGGACGCGGCCCTCGTGCGAGGGGCGGCCCGGTTGGGCGCACCGTCGAGGCAAATGTGGTTCTCGGCGTCCCAGGCGACAAGAGCGGGAACGAGATCGCCACAGGGCGATCACACGGCGAGGGTATTGACCCCGCAATCGACGAAGATCGTCTCGCCCGTCGTGCCCGCGGACAAATCCGATACGAGGTAAACAGCGGCCCCGCCGACGTCCTCGCCGGTGACGTTCCGCCCGAGGGGGGCGCGCTCCTCGTTCTTGGCGAGCATGCCGCGGAAGCCTTTGATGGCGGTCGCGGCGAGGGTCTTGAAGGCGCCACCGGAGATGATGTTGACGCGGATGTTGTCCGCTCCGAGCTCGAAGGCCAGGTAGCGGGCCGAGCACTCGAGGGCGGCCTTGGCGACTCCCATCACGTTGTAGCCGGGCACCACTTTATCGGCGCCGTAGTAGCTCATGGCGATGATCGAGCCGCCCCCGCCCGCTTTCATCAGGGGCCGGGCCCGCTGCGCCATGCCGACGAGGGTGTAGGCCGAGATGTCGAGGGCGAGGTTGAAGTCGGCGCGCGGCGTGTCGACGAAGCGCCCGGGCTCGAGCCAGTCCTTGTTGGCGAATGCGATCGAGTGGATCAGGAAGTCGAGCCGGTCGTGGTCGCGGCCGTAGGCCTCGAAGAGCCGGTCGAGATCGGCGTCCGCGGAGGCATCGCAGGGGAAGACCCACGGATCGAACTCGACTTCGAGGGATTCGATGGCGAGGTGGGCGCGGGCCTCGTTCTTGTCACCGGGGAGGCACGAGAACGCGCAGTGGGCGCCGTGGTCGAGCAGCGCCTTGGTGATGTGCCAAGCGTAGGAGCGCTCGTTCGCGATCCCGATGATGAGTCCCTTCTTGCCTTCCAAGAGTTCCATGGACGCCTCCCAGCGAAAATCTCGCCGAAGCGCCGGGGATTAAACAGTAAGGCGGCGTGAAGGGCCACCGGGCCGGCCGCCCGGCCCCGGGGACCGGACGGCGTCGCCCTCAGCGGAAGAGCGGCACGGGGTAGCGGCCCTCGCGCTTGAGCAGCTCGGCGATCTGGTCGTCGAGCCCGTCGCGGACGCCTTCGACGACCTCGAGGTGGTGCCGCACCAGCCGGCAGCCTTCCTCGACGTAGCGGCGCGTGAGCAGGATCTCGCGTGAGGCGCGCTCGGGGCCCTCCTTCGCGATCTTGGTGCTGACGCGCGAGAGGCTCGCGGCCATGGCGTAGATCTGGATCGCCGCGTCGGAGAGCCGGCGCAGCGTGTACTGCTCGCCGAGGATCCGCCGGCGGTGCTTGCGCAGCACGTGCGTGACCTGCGCCGAGAAGAACGCGAGCGTGCTTTCCAGCGCTTCGGCCTCGGACGCGACCTCGGCAGCCGCCCACGCGAGCTTGGCGGGCCGGCCTGCGCCTCCGCTCGCGGCACCCTCGAGAGCGCTCGCCGCCGAGGCTTCGCGTTCGCCGGCGCTGGCATGGCGCCCCGGCTCTTTGAGGCCTTCGAGCGTGCCCATGAGCCGCAGGATCTCGTTGGTG
>CAZPJJ010000540.1:0-2552 GCA_964586535.1 uncultured Acidobacteriota bacterium
CCACGCGCTCGAGCCGCAGCGGCAGGTCGGGGAGACCTGTCTCGCCGATTACGCCGAACCCTTCGATGCGTGGCACGACCCCCGCCCCGACGCGATCCCAGCGCGGCGCAGGAATGTCGATGAGGATTCGGGCCCGGGACGCGTCTTCGGGATCCACGACGAAGCGGGCCCGGGGCCCGTCGTCGGCGAGGGCCGGCGCGGCGCAAAGCACCACCGCGGCGAGCGAACACACACCGAGTGTGGACATGGCCTTCAAGAAAACCCGCGCCGCAGAATGCACTCCGCGCGAGTCAGGGGCGACGAGCATCACGATGTCCTTCTGCGCCGTTGACCCCGGGGTCGCCGCCCGAGCGAACCCCGACCCTGCCCTGGCTATATACCCGCATCTAGCCCGGAGCGCCCGTCACGGTTTCAGGGCGCGCCGCTCCAAAACCAAAAAAACGAGGCGGCCCGCTCTCGGGCCGCCCCTCACTTTCTTTGGCGTGCACGCAAAAGAACTAAGCTCTTTCCGCTAGTCCCTTGCCTTGACCGCCCCGATCAGCTCTGGATCGGGCCGTCCGAGCACGTGGCCGCGTCGGAAAGGGCGCAACCAACAGCTCGCGCCTCGACCTTTTCCGCGTACACGACGCGGGGCTTCTCGTAGGTCTTCTTCATGTGGAAGGTTCCTCCCTCGTCGGGGTGCCGGGCGTTCGCCCGGGCCCATTGGTGTCCTCTTCCGAGCTCGTCCGGATCGAACTCGGCCGAGTCTGAGGTCAAGGTCACGGTTCTTTTACGCCGTCTCGGCTCCGGAGGCAAGACTTTCGTTGGCCGGTTTCACCGCATTGTCACGTTCGGCGCCGGCGTCCTCCGCCTGGATGCGCCGAAAAGCGTCGAGCTTGGTGAGCCCGGACATGCGCGCCGCCCCGTAGTAAGTGAACGGCGAACCCGTTTCGCGCTCGGCGGCGCCTGGGCAGAAGGACGCATACCCGCCCTCGGCGTGGTTCGCCAAGACGCGCTTGGGGACTTCGTCGGCGACCTTGCGCACATAAGCGAGGTTGGCGTTGACCGCGCCGTCCTTTCCTGTCCACAGCGCACCGAGATCGTCCACCTCGAGGATGTTCCCGAGCGAACGCCGGAAGGCGACGCAGGGGTAGATCTCGCCGTACGGATCGAGCGTGACGATCGTCCGGCCCGTCCCGCAGTTGTGTTTCATCTTGGCGACGGGGCGTGGACTGAGGCCGCGCGCACCTCGACGAACCTGATCGACGAAGAAGTTCGCGAGGAACTCGCGGTCGGGGGCGAGCGAGAAGGTCGACCGGTCGCCGTCGTCGGTGGGCAGGATGTTGGTGTCGAAGGTGATCTTGTAGCCGAAGCGCGCACCCAGTTCCTCGACGTCGGCGAGTTGGTGCTGATTGAGGCGCGTGATGGGCGTCTTGATCGTGACTTTGACGCCAAGGCGGCTCAGGTTCCCGAGCGCCTCGACGATCTTGTCGAACGATCCGCGAATCCCGGCGAGGCGATCGTGGACGTTGGACGTGGAACCGTGGAGGCTGATCTCGGTCTCGAAGGGCGTGAGCTCGGCGAAACGCTTCGCGCGGTTCACGTCGGCCAGGAGCACGCCGTTCGTGTAGACCTTGAGCACGAGACCTTCCGAGCGGACCGCCTCGGCGATCTCCCAGAAATCGCGATGCACCATCGGCTCGCCGCCCGTGACGATGACGTAGACGGTTCCCGCCCCGCGACACTTGCGGATCGCGTCGATCCACTGGTCGCCGTTGAGCTCGGGGCGCTCTTGGGGGGCGTTGTAGCAGAACGAGCAGAGCAGGTTGCACTTGTAGGTGAGCTCGAGCTGTGCGGTGATCGGACGCGCTTCTTCGTATGCGCGGTCCATCAGCTCGGTGAGTCGATTCCGTTCCACGGTGCCTCCAGGCCCTTCCGCGCGGCGGCGCAGTGGGCTGGCGTCGAGCGCTGGGCCGCTCAGGGCTGAGCCGCGGGCGCTACGGCTCCGCGACCTTCGAGGTCGGTCAAGATCTCCACCACGTCCCGGGTCGCTTGGTCGAGGTCGTCGATCTCGTATTCGTCCTGCACGGCGCGCGCGATGTCGCCGACGCGACGCTGGCCGTCGACGAGTTCGAGAATGCGCGTGGCCGTGTCGTTCAACACCGCCTGTTCGGCCGAGCGGGCGATCACGAGCAGTCCCTCATCGCCGAAGCGCGAGAGACTGACCCCCGGCTGCCGGGAGAAAACGGTCGCGGCGGAGATTTCCGAACGGGGCGTGGAGCCTTCAGCGTGCATGAGCTTCCTCTCGAAGCGACGATGGAAGTGGCCGCGAATGTACGACAGCCGGTCGTCGCTCACAATCAAATTTATGAGATCAACTATTGCAGTTGGAGCGGGTAGCCAAGGTTTGTATTTTGAATCTAAATTATAAATATCGTCCGATGTTACAGGCTCAAATTTAGCATCTCTTACCTTCATTATCGAATAAGCAGTTAAAAAACCCCCCGTTGGTCGAAGCTCTTTATCGTTTTGAAACAATACTAAATAATTTCTATCGCCGTCAACTCCAAGTA
>CAZPJJ010000541.1:0-2539 GCA_964586535.1 uncultured Acidobacteriota bacterium
ATCGACGAAACCGCCGTCTGGGTGCGTGCGCGGCAGCTGCGTTACACGTTCGACGAGGATGCTCGCTACTTTGGCGGTCCGCCGCGGCTTCCGCGCTTCGAACTGATCGAGGCGATGCTCAATCTCGCGAAGCGGGGCGAGCCTTCCTGGTCGCTCATCGGTATGAGCGCCCTCGATACGCTGGACCGGCACCTCGTCGACGGCGAGACGGGCGGGCTCTATCGCATGGCGCTTGGTGAGGGATGGGAAGATCCTCAGCGTGAGCTATTGCTCGATCGCAACGCCCGTTATCTCGATTTGCTCGCGACCGCCTATCGTCTCGGCGGACGTCTGGTCCATCGCGAGCGCGGCCTTCGCGTCTCTCGTCTCCTGGTCGATCGCCTTGGCCGGTCCGACGGCTCCTTCGCGGCCGGACTCTGCGCAGGATGCCCCGGCGGAATCGACGCCACGGCGCTTTCGGGAGATGTTGCTTTGGCGGGCGCCGCACTCATCCGCGCCGGGGCGGCCTTCGGCGTCGACACGCTCGTAGAGCGAGGAGTGGCCGCGGCCGAGATGCTCTTTCGCGAGCGGCATCGCACAGAGCGAGGAATCGCGCGCTTCGTCGTCGACGATCGCCCCATCCTCGACTCGGAACTGGAGGATCTCGCGAGCGTCACCGCGCTCTATCTTGCCGCGCACGAAGCGACGGGCGAGGCGGATTGGCTGGCTCGCGCGCAGGATGCCGCGCGAATGGCGCTCTCGAGACTGCGCGATCCGAGCTCCGGAGCGTTGCGCGATACAGTGACCCAGCCGACGGGCCCCCCTCCGCTGCGATTCGCGCTCTACCCCTTGGACGACAATGCCGCGATGGCGCGCACGCTCGATCGTCTGGGCCGCGTCACCGGACAGGCTCTCTACCGCGATGCTGCGACCAGCATCCTGCGCGCGTTCTCGGCGGCTCCCGATCGCGTCCCGCTCTGGATTCCGCACTACGTGCTCGCGGGTGCCGACGCGCTGTTCGCTCCCGTCGAGGTCGAGGTGCGGTCGGGGCCGCACTCGAAAGCAGCGGCACGAGATCTCGCAAGGGCGGCGCTCGGCGCCGACGCTCCCGCGGTCGTCGTGCGTTGGCTTCCCGGCGACGCTTCGGTCGACTCGGCAAGCCTCGTCGCGCACTACCGGGGCGAGACGTCGCGCGTCGTCACGGAGGCGGCGGAAGTGCGTGGAGCGATCGCGTATTTGGTTGGACTCACGGACGACGCGTTCGAGATTCCGCGTCCCGAGGCGAACCCGAGAACTGGCGCGAGCGGCGCCGGCGAGGAGAGAGCGCGATGAAGCGACGGGCGCGACTCGGTGTGCTCGGCGGGAGCGGGCTCTACGAGATGGAAGGACTCGAAGGCGTGAGCGAGATCGCGATCACGACGCCTTTTGGAGAACCGAGCGATCGCTTCGTGCTCGGGATGCTGGAGGGCGTCCCCGCGGCGTTCCTGGCCCGACACGGACGCGGGCACCGCCTGCTTCCGACGGAGTTGAACTTCCGCGCCAATATCTGGGCGATGAAGAGCCTCGGGGTCGAGTGGCTCGTCTCGTGCTCCGCGGTGGGTTCGCTTCGCGAGGATGTCGCTCCGTTGGACGTCGTGGTCCCCGATCAGTTCATCGATCGTACCCGGCACCGCATCGACACGTTCTTCGGGGAAGGGCTCGTCGCGCACGTCTCGCTCGCCGATCCGATATGCGAAGACCTCGCGGCGATCGCCGTGGCTGCGCTGGGGGAGGTGGGCGCTCGCGTCCACGCCGGGGGGACCTACGTCTGTATGGAGGGGCCCCAGTTCTCGACGCGCGCCGAGTCCCATCTCTATCGGTCGTGGGGGGCGAGCGTGATCGGCATGACGAACCTGCAAGAGGCGCGGCTTGCCCGCGAAGCCGAGATATCCTACGCGACCATGGCGTTCGCGACCGACTACGACTGCTGGAAGGCAGACGAAGATCCTGTCTCGGTCGAGATCGTCATCGACCGGCTGCACCGCAATGCGGAGACGGCCAGGCGCGCGGTGCGTGCCGTCGCGGGGCGGCTCCCCGCGGAAAGAACGTGTTCGTGTGCCCGCGTGCTCGACACGGCGATCATCACCGCGCGGTCGTCCATTCCGCAGGCGACGATCGCGAAGCTCGGGCCGATCGTTTCGCGCGTCCTGGGCTGAGGCATGGGGCCCCGTGGGGTGCGACGGAAGCGGCCCGAGTGGTAAGATCCGCGCTTCTCAGGGCGCCCCGCAAGGCGGGCGCTGCGAGGACTCGATGAAGCAGATCGCCGGTCACCTGAACGCCCAAGGGCTTCGCTTCGGGATCGTCCTTTCGCGCTTCAACAGCCGCGTGACGGACTTCCTGCTCAACGGGGCGATCGACGGGCTCGTCCGCCACGGCGCCGACCCGGAAGCGCTGACCGTCGTCCGCGTGCCGGGTGCATTCGAGATGCCCCATGCGCTGCGCGCGCTCGCCCGGAGCGCCGAGAAACCCGCGGCTATCCTCGCGCTGGGCGCACTCGTTCGCGGCGATACGCCGCACTTCG
>CAZPJJ010000542.1:0-2532 GCA_964586535.1 uncultured Acidobacteriota bacterium
GAGAGTCGTGCGGTCCGAACCGCTCCTCGTCGTTTCGCTCACCGAGTCCCCCGAGCGCTTGATCGACGCGGGACACCTCGCGGAGTCCTTCGTGCGCGCCTTTCCGCACTTCGCGGTCATTCCACCGCTTCGCGACCGTCGCGAGGATCTTCCGGATCTCGTCGATCGCTTCCTCGAGGACATCTGCCGCGAATATGGTCGCGATCGGCTCTCGCTCTCCCCCGAGGCTTTCGAGGTCCTGCTCGCCCACGACTGGCCCGGTAACGTTCGCGAACTCCAGCGCGCCCTCGAGCGTCTGGTCCTGCTCGCGGGCGGACCCGACGCAGGTCCCGAGGACCTGCCGGCCTATCTCTCAGGGCGTTCTCCCGGGCCGGGCGGCGGGCTCGAGACGACCCTCGCCCGCTTCGAACGCAATTGGCTCATGAAGAACCTGCGCGAAGTCGACGGCGATCTCGTCCGCGCGGCGCAGCGCATCGGGATGGGCGTCGCGGAGTTTCGCGAACGGCTGCGGCGGCTGGGGATCGACGAGTCGGGCCCGCTCGACGGGACGGCGGTCTGAGCGCGCGCTAGCCCGGTCTCTTCATGAACCCTGAGCCCGACATGCCGCGGATGCCCGTCGGCTGGGCCGCACGTAGGGCTGCGCAGAACGAGCGCAAGCGAGTTCCCGGCGGGAAGATTCGGCACTTGCAGCCAGGGTTTCATGAATAGATCGGGTTAGGACGCGACGTCCTTGATGTCCTCGTCGGTGGCCTTTTCTCCATCGTGACCCAGACGCTTGGCCTTGCCCCCGAGGGTGGTCTCGATGTGCACCGGGCGGCGCCAGATGCGCGCAAGACTCGAGAGCACTTCGAGCGACCAGTCGTGGCGCAGGTCGATGCCGTCGTGCCGGTGGGCGAGCAGCAGTTCGCCGCGATTGCGGAAGTTCGCGTCGACGACGTCGATCATCGGCGTGCCGGCGTTCGTCAACTGGAAGAGCAGGGCGCGCTTGATCTGCTCGAACTCGCGCGAGGCGATCACCCAGGCATCCTTGCGGCGGTCCTTGTGGAACGTGAAGAGCTTGTGGCGCGCGCAGAACTCCGCCGTGAGGAACTCGTCGAGGAACGTCAGGTCGCAGTGGACGCGGCGCACCTCGAAGATCTTCTCGCGTCCGAGCCCCGTCGGGCGATTCCAATGCTCCCGCTGGCCCATGTCGTCGCACTCGTCCCACTCGCGTCCGAAGCGGCCGGTGTTCCAGCGATACTCGATGTCGCGGAAGAGCTCGATCCCGATCTTGTAGGGGTTGATCCGGCCGGGGGCGGTGGCCGTTGTTCCCGAGTGGTGGTCAGCGTAGTCGACGACTTCGGAATCCTCGAGGAGGTCGCGGCTCAACATCGTCGTGTGCCAGTAGCTGGCCCAGCCCTCGTTCATGATCTTGGTCTGGCGCTGCGGCAGGAAGTAGTAGGACTCCTTGCGCACGATGCCGAGGACGTCGCGTTCCCATGAGTCGAGCGGAGCGTGATGGAGCAGGAAACCGAGTACGTCGCGCACCGGCTGCACGGGAAAGCGGCGCCGCGCAGTGGCTTCGTCGGCTTCGCGCCGGCGCTTGTCCTCGAGGCGCTCCGGGGGATTGACGAACGAATCGAGGTATTCCTCGGTGGCGATCGTGCCGCGCGCGCGCGTCTCGCGTGCGTCCTCGTCGCTTCGCGCCTCCTGGAGCCCGTAGTTGGCGCGGAATGCGGCCTGGAGATCGATGAGATCCTCGATCGCCAGGCAATCGTCGATGAAGCGCTCGACGGTTTCGATGCCGTGCCGGTCTTGATAACGTCGGACGCGAGTCGCGTGATTCGCGGTCGCGTCGATCATCTTGCGGTTGGTGTGCGAGAAGTAGATGTTGTTGCGGAAGAAGTCGGCGTGTCCGTAGACATGCGCCATGACCAGTTTCTGATCCAGCAGCGAGTTGCCTTCCAGAAGATAGGCGTAGGTGGGATCGTTGTTGATCACCATCTCGTAGATCTTCGAAAGTCCGTACTCGTAGGACTTGCTGATCTGCTCCATCTCCATGCCGAAGCGCCAGTGCGGATAGCGTACGGGGAAGCCCGTATACGCCGCGAGCTGGTTCATCTGCGCGTAGTCCACCATTTCGAAGACGACGGGGAAGAACGTCAGCCCGTAGTCTCGCGCCACGCGCTCGACGCGCGCCTGCATAGCGGCGAGTTCAGCCGGCAGCGACACGAGTCACCTCCCTTTGCCGAGGAAGGCGCGAATCGCCTCGGGAATGCCGTCCTTGCCCTCGACGACGTGCAACACGGCGCGTTCGTCTCCGGCGAGGGGGCCTTCGAGATCGCGGATGAACTGCCCCGAGCCGTAGGGGCTCTCGACCTGACCATAGGCGAAGAGGTTCACGATCGGCAGCAGTTTGCCGTCGAGAAGTTGCAGGCAGTGCTCGGTGTCGCCCTGGGACCAGTTGTCGCCGTCAGAGAACTGGAAGAGGTAGATGTTCCAGTCCTCGGGCGGGAAGCGTTCGGCGACGATCTGCAGGCAGAGCCGGTAGGC
>CAZPJJ010000543.1:0-2523 GCA_964586535.1 uncultured Acidobacteriota bacterium
ATCGTGGCGGGCGACCAACTCATCGTCGCCAACCGCGGACGCGACGCCGCGCCCGGCTCGGACATGACCATCGTCGACCTCGCCACCTTCACGCCGGTGCGCACGGTCTTCGCCTGCGAAGCGTGCGCGCCGTCGGCGATCGCGCTCGCCGACGACGGCAAGGCGTACATCGCGGCGCAGGCGCACAAGGCGATCGTCGGCTTCGATCCGCCCTACGACGCCCCGTCGCGCACGATCCTCACGGCGTGGGGCTGGCCCACCGACATCGTCGCGATTCCCGGCACGAAGCGGCTCGTCGTCGGCATGCGCAACACCAACGAGATCGGCGTCATCGATCTCGAATCCGGACGCGCTGCGCGCCGCGCGGTCGATCTCGGTCCCTCGCTCATCGCGCTCCGTCCGGGCACGCGCGAGGTGTACGTCGCCGCGGACCAGGGCACGATCACGCCGCTCGACGAGGCGGCCCTGACCAGCGAGAGCGCCGTCACCGAGCCCATTCACACGGGAGCCCGCATCTCGGGGCTCGCCTTCGAGCCAGGTGGCCGCTATCTCCTGGTGACCTCGCTCGCGCCGATGGAGATCCTCGTTGTCGACGTCGTGGAGAAGCGCGTGGCGTCGAAGCTTCCGCTGCAGGATTCGCCGAGCACGATCGTCGTCTCGCCGGACGGCGCATTCGCCGCGGCTCCGCTGGTCGATGGCAGTGCGGTCGTCATCGTTCGCATCGGCAGCGACGGCGCGCTCACCGTCGAACGCGAGTTGGCGCTGGGCGGGATCACGACGCGGATGCTCTGGCTGGCGCGCTGACGTCTCGACCGCAGCGCGGGAGCGAGATCGGCGCTACGATCCCCGCTTCTCCGAGGAAAAACACGATGTGCGGATTTCTCGGCCTCATCGGCACCGAAAACCCCGTCCGCGAGATCCACGACGGCCTGCTCGCCATCCAGCACCGGGGCCAGGACGCCGCCGGGATCGTCGCGTACGACGGGCGCTTTCATCTCCGCAAAGGCGAGGGCCTCGTCCGCGATGTCTTCAAGCCCGAGCTGATGAAATCCGTCCAGGGCGAACTCGCGCTCGGGCACGTCCGCTATCCGACCGTGGGTTCAGGCGGCGCCGACGACGCGCAGCCCTTCGTGCTCACGCATCCCTTCGGCATCGCGATGGCCCACAACGGCAACGTCAGCAACTACGGCGACCTCCTCGAGCGCCTCCAGGCGAAGGGCCGCCGGCACTTGCTCTCGCGCTGCGATGTCGAGGTGATCCTCAACGTGTTCGCGGATTCGCTCGCCAAGCACGCCGCATCGGGTCCTTTCGCGCTCGAGTTCTTCCATGCGGCCGTAGCCGATGTCTTCGAGCGCGTTCACGGCGCGTACTCGGTGGTCGGGTTCATCGCGGGCGCGGGGCTCTTCGCCTTCCGCGATCCGCACGGCATCAAGCCGATCTGCTTCGGCCGCCGCGTACGTCCCGACGGCAAGGTCGTCCACGCCGTCGCGTCCGAGAGCGTCGTGCTCGAGACGCTCGGCTACGAAGTGATCGCGCGGCCGCGCGCCGGCGAGGCCGTGTTCGTCACGCTCGATGGCGAGGTGCACTGGGAGCAGATCGCGCCGCCGCGCTTCCGGCCCTGCGTCTTCGAGTTCGTGTACTTCGCCCGGCCGGACTCCGCGCTCGACGGCACCAGCGTCTATCGCGTCCGCGAGGGCATGGGCCGCGCGCTCGCGCGCAAGATCAAGCGCATGGGGCTCGTCGCCGACGTCATCGTCCCGGTTCCCGAGTCCTCGCGCTCGTCGGCGCTCGAGATGGCGCTTGAACTGGGCTGGTCCTACCGCGAGGCGCTCGTCAAGAATCGCTATGTCGGACGCACGTTCATCATGCCCGGCGACGGCGTCCGCAAGCGCTCGGTACGCCACAAGCTCAACGTGATCGCGCGCGAGGTCGCGGGCCGGTCCGTGCTTCTCGTCGACGACTCGATCGTCCGCGGCACGACCTCACGACAGATCATCGAGATGGTGCGCGAAGCGGGTGCCGCGCGCGTCTATCTCGCTTCGACCGCGCCGCCCCTGCGGCATCCCTGCGTCTACGGCATCGACATGTCGACGCGCAAAGAGCTCATCGCCCGCGATCGCAGCGTGGAGCAGATCGCCGAGGTTCTCGGCGCCGACGCCGTGATCTACCAGGATCTCGACGATCTCGTGGCGAGCGTCCGCGCTGAGGCGCCCGAGCCGCCCGAGGACACCTGCCACGCCTGCTTCTCGGGCCGCTACCCGACGGGCGACGTCGACGAACGCGCGCTCATGCAGATCGAGAACGAGCGCCTCGCCGCCGAACCGCGCGAGAGCTGATCGCGGTTCGCGGAGGGGGAGGGCGCGGCACGGCGGTTGCTTATCGAGGCGCGCCGCCGCGGGATTTCGTTCGCGTTCGTCCGGAACGTCCCCCGCGGTGATCCGAAGCGGAACACCCGCTGGTCGCGCGTGACCTCCTCGAGGCCGCCCGATGCTGCGACGACCGGTCCTTCCCGATTCCACCGCG
>CAZPJJ010000544.1:0-2521 GCA_964586535.1 uncultured Acidobacteriota bacterium
GACGACGTCGGCGATCCCGAGCAGATCGAGGCGCTGCACCGCATGCTCGACGCGGCCGAGGCGCGCGGTCTCGAGGTGACGCTTCTCTTGTATCCGCGCATGCCGCTGACGATCACCGAGCAGGCCAAGGCGACGACGCTCGCCCGCTACGCCTCGCTCATCGCCGACATCGCGGCGCGGCGCGGGGCGCACTTCGTCGACTGGTCGACGAACTCGCCCCTGACCGACGCGCACTTCTCGCGCGACTTCGACCACATCACGCCCGAGGGCAACCGGCTGCTCGCGACCTGGGGTCTCGACGGCGACCTCGCCTTCTTGCAGCAGCCTCCCGCCGGGACGGCACTCGCGCGAAGGAGTGCGCCGTGAGTCTCGCCGGGCTCGAGATGGTGTGGTTCCTGCCGGTGGTGCTGGCGCTCTACTGGCTGATGCCGCGCCGCGCGGCCGCGCAGAACGCGGTGCTTCTCGGGGCGAGTCTCGTGTTCTACGCGAGCTGGAACCCCCGGCTGCTCCTGCTGCTGCTCGCGTCGACGACGATCGACTATGCGTGCGGGCTCGTCATGGCGAGCGCGACCGAACGCGGGGCGGGGAGGCGGCGCGCGGCGCTCGCACTGGGGATCGTCGCCAACGTCGGGACGCTCGGTCTCTTCAAGTACTACGGGTTCTTCGCGGAGTCGCTCACGCAACTTGTCGCGAGTGTCGGACTGACCGTCGCTCCGCCCCTGCTCGCGCTCGCCCTGCCGCTCGGCATCTCGTACACGACACTCATCCGCGTGGGTTACCTGATCGACGTCTACTACGAGCGCGTGCCCGCCTGCCGCGACGCGCTCGTCTTCTACACGTTCACGGCGTTCTTCCCGCAACTGCTCGCCGGTCCGATCACCCGCGCGCGCACGATGATCCCGCAGCTCGAGGAGGCACGCCGGCTCGAACCCACCTGGATCGCACGGGGCGCGACGGCGCTCATGCTCGGGTTCGTGCTCAAGGCGTACGTCGCCGACTCGCTCGGGCCCGCGTTCGTCGATCCCGTGTTCGCGCGGCCGGGAGAGTTCGGGCTCGTCGCGTCGTGGGTCGCGCTCGTCGCCTACGCGGGGCAAATCTTCGGCGACTTCGCCGGCTACAGCCTGCTCGCGATCGGCACCGGGCGGCTCTTCGCGATCGAGCTGCCCGAGAACTTCCGGCGCCCCTACCTGGCGTCGAGCATGGCCGAGTTCTGGCGGCGCTGGCACATCTCGCTCAACACGTGGCTCTTCGACTATCTGTGGACGCCGATGGTGACGGGCACCGGATTCATGCGCGGGCGCGTCGCGACGGGGTTCGTGATCGTCTTCCTGATCTCGGGACTCTGGCACGGGGCGCGTTGGACTTTCGTCTGCTGGGGCCTCGCGCACGGCATCGCGCTCGCGATCCACCACTTCTGGGACGTCTATTACCGAGGCCTCTGCCGCAAAGACCGAGTCTGGGTCGCTCGGCGCAAGTCGCGCGGCTACGCGCTGGCGTCGTGGGCGATCACGCAGGCGTTCTTCCTGCTGACGCTCGTACCGTTCCGTGCGGGCTCGGCCGGCGAGATGCTGGCCTTCGCGCGCGGGCTCGCGGGCGCGGGCGGGACGCGCGGCCTCGACCTCGTGTCGCCGGCGCTCGCGCTGCCCCTCGTGCTCTTGGTCGGCTACCATGCCCTCGGCGTCGTGCCCCTCGATCGCCTCCGCGAGCGCTTCTTCGCTCTGCCGGCGCCCCTGCGCGGAGCGGCCTACGGGCTCGTCGTCGTCTTCCTGGCTCTCTTCGCGCCCGTGGGCGCCGGGACGTTCATCTATGCCCAGTTCTAGCGGCTATGACCGCGCGACGCTCCGGCAGCTCGTCATCGATTGGCTCGACGACAACTACCACTTCGGCGACGCGGCGCGCCTGATCACGGGCGACGAAATGTCTTTCATCGAGACCGGGATTCTCGACAGCGTGGGCTTCGTGCAGCTCGTGCTCTTCCTCGAGGACAAGCTCGGGCTCAAGATCGACCGCCAGAGCCTGACGCGCGAGAACTTCGACGGCCTGCGCAAGATCGTCGACTACGTCGTCGCGCATCCGGGCTATGCGGGAGATCGGTGACTCCGGGCGAGATCGTCGTTCCCGTCGATGCCGAACGGGCCCAGCGTTCGGCAATGCGCGAGTTCTGGTCGCTCTGCGAGCGCGCGACGGATCGAGTCTTTGCCGACTACCGCGCCTTCCACCGCTGGTCCGTGACGGACGGCGCGCGCTTCTGGCGGCTCTTTCTGGACTGGGCCGACCTCGCCGTGGAGGGCGACGCGGAGCCCGCGCTGCTCGGGCAGGGCGTCGAGACCGCGGAGTTCTTTCCGGGGGTGCGCCTCAACTACGCGCACAACCTGCTGCGCGGCGTCGCCGCATCGACGCCGGACGACGACGCGATCATCGCGGTCACGGAGGGGCAGGCGCCGCGGCGCCTCACGCGCGCGGAACTCGCGGCGCGCGTCGCGAATGCCGTCGCCGGACTCGGCGCGCGCGGGCTCTCGGC
>CAZPJJ010000545.1:0-2509 GCA_964586535.1 uncultured Acidobacteriota bacterium
AGGCGGCGACATCGCCTTCGTCACTCGATACGCGAAGGGCACGATGCCGAAGACATGTCGCCGCCTGCGGCGGCGATCCGGTCGCCATGAATGGCGCCCCTACGAAGAGCACTCTCGGTGCATCGAATGGCCCGCGTCGACCTCGCCTTGCCGGGCGCGACTCGTGGCGCCGCGATCGCTCCTGTAGGGACGCGATTTATCGCGTCCGGATCGCCGCCGGAGGCGGCGACATCGCCTTCGTCACTCGATACGCGAAGGGCACGATGCCGAAGACATGTCGCCGCCTGCGGCGCCCGGGTCGCTCAGCTCGACTCTCGCGCCTCGTACCGGTTCTCGTGCTCGAGATGCGTTGCCCAGAATGCACGCGGGACCGCGCCGGCGAGGCGGTCGCCGAGGATGTCAAGGTGGGTATGCCAGCCGGCGAGGACGCCCGTGCGCTCCTCGCCGTCGCCGAGGCCGCGGTGGGTGAGCACGAGCCGCACGCGGCCGTCGTCGAGTGCGGTCAGTTCGAAGCGCACTTCGGAATCGTCCCAGGTGTGGGCGAGAAGGTGCGGCGGTTCGAAGGCGGTGATCCTCGCGGTGAAGTTCGCGCCGTCGTACTGGCGATAGCGCTCGGGCACGACCTCCTCGATCGGCGAGAGACGGTCGTTGTGGAAGATCATCGTGAGCGCGCCGCCGACGCGGGCTTCGATGGGGCCCGACGCCAACCAGAGGGCGCGCAGTTCGGGCTCGACGAGATGCGCCCAGACGCGCTCGATGGGGCCGGGAAGGGTGCGCTCGAAACGAAGCGTGTCATGGGTGAGCCAGAAGCCGTCGCTGCTCATCGTGGTTTCCTCGTGGAGTGAGTGCCGGGGGGCCGGTTCTTGGTTCTCGTCCCGCGCGGCGATGGCGTCGCGCCGCGCTCCAAGGCGACCTCGAGGTCGTCGAGGCGCGTCGTCCAAAAGCGGCGGTAGGCATCGAGCCAGCGGGCCGCGGGGCGCATCGCGCGCGCTTCGAGTGCGATGCGATGCTCGCGGCCTTCGATGCGCCGCGTGACGAGGCCGGCATGCTCGAGCACGGCGACGTGCTTGGACGCCCCCGCGAACGACATCTCGTGCGGGGCCGCGAGCTCGCCCACCGTGCGCTCGCCCTTCGCCAGCGTCGCGAGCATCACGCGCCGCGTCGGATCGGCGAGGGCCTTGAAGACCGCGTCCAGAAGATCTTGCGTGTGCTCAACCATGCGGTTGAGGATACCGATGCGCGGGGAAAAGTCAACTAAAAAGTTGAGCAATGGTTGACCCGCCCGCCGCACCTAGCGCGCCGCGGTCTCCGCCTCATCGAGCAGCGCCCGGACCTCGCGCGCGGCTTCGGACTCCGCGCCGAGCGCTTCGGTCGCCAGCGCGAGGCCGCGCTCCCAGGTCGTCCGGGCCTCGTCCGCGCGTCCGAGCGCCCGCAGCACGATGCCTTTTCGCCGCAGCACCGACGCCACGAACGCCGGCCTCGCGCTGCTCTCGCGCCCGGCGAGGCGCCGCTCGGCTTCTTCGAGCGTGGCGAGCGCCTCCTCGTGGCGCCCGAGCTTCGTCAGCGAGTCGCCGATGTTCGAGAGCGAGAGCACGGTGTCGTCGTGGTCGCGGCCGAGCACGCGCTCCTGGCCGGCGAGCGCTTCGCGATGCATCGCGAGGGCCTCGTCGTAGCGTCCCGCGTCGGCGAGCAGCACCGCCATGTTGTTCGTCGAGAGCAGCGTCTGCGGATGGTCCGGGCCGAGGACGCGACGGCGGGCTTCGAGAGTCTCGCGATAGAGCGGCTCGGCGAGGTCGTAGCGCCCCATCGCCCGGTGGACGCGGCTCAACTGCGCGAGCGAGGCGAGTGTGTCGGGATGCTCCGACCCGAGAGTGCGCCGCGAGGCCTCGACCGTCTCCCCCAGCACGCGCGCGGCGTCGTCGAGACGCTCGAGGTCGAAGAGCACCGACCCGAGGTTGTGGCGCATCGAGAGCGTCACGGTATGGTCGTCGCCCAGCGCCTCCGATGCGTGTCGGACCGCTTTCGCGAGGAACTCCTCGGCCTCGGCGAGTCGCCCCTGCTCGAGCAGGATGAGCCCGACGTTGCCGTAGCCCGCGATCGTCAGCTCATGGCCCTCGCCGTAGACGCGGCGCCGTCCCTCGAGAGATTCGCGAAAGAGCGCCTCGGCTTCGGCGGTGCGCTGCCGATAGAAGTAGACCTCGCCGAGCGCATCCGTCGCGGCGAGCGTGATTTCGTCGTCGGGGCCGAGCGCCTCGCGCGCGAGCGTGCGTGCGCGTTCGAGATGGGGCAGCGCGAGTTCGAGCTCGCCGAGGCGCATGTAGGTCGTGCCGATCGTCGTGCGAATCGTCGCCTCGATGCGCGGGTCGGCGGCGAAGCGCCCGTCGACCGCGGCAGACGCGACGTCGAGCACCTCGCGGACGGTGACGTCCTTGCCCTGCTCGGTCGGCGACGCGGCGGCGAGCAGGTCCTCGTTGAGGAACCTGTTGACCGCCTCCGCGACAGCGGCTTC
>CAZPJJ010000546.1:0-2505 GCA_964586535.1 uncultured Acidobacteriota bacterium
GAAGACCTTCGTTCCCTTGCTCGAATCGGTGCCGACCTGCGAGAACCACTCCGCGCCGTTGGCGACGATCGCGGGCAGGTTGGCGAGCGTCTCGACGTTGTTGATCACCGTCGGCTTGCCGAAGAGGCCCTTGATCGCGGGGAAGGGAGGGCGCGGGCGCGGCATTCCGCGGCGGCCTTCGATGCTGTGAATGAGGGCGGTCTCCTCGCCGCAGACGAACGCGCCCGCGCCTTTCTTGATGATGACCTTCAGCGAAAAGCCCGAGTCGAGGATGTTCTCGCCGAGCAGTCCGAGCTCTTTGGCGTCAGCGATCGCCTGCTCGAGGCGCGCGATCGCGAGCGGATACTCGGCGCGGATGTAGATGTAGGCCTTGGTGGCGCCGATGGCGTAAGCGCCGATCGCGAGCCCTTCGAGGACGCGATGCGGATCGCCTTCGATGACCGCGCGGTCCATGAACGCGCCCGGATCGCCTTCGTCGGCGTTGCAGATGAAGTACTTCTGCTCGGCGGGCGCCTCGCGCGCGAAGGTCCACTTGCGGCCCGTGGGGAAGCCGCCGCCGCCTCGTCCGCGCAGGCCGCTCTGCTCGACGATCGCGCAGACATCGGCGGGCGTCTTCGAGCGCAGGATCGTGGCGAGCGCGCGATAGCCGCCGCGCGCGATATATTCCTCGAGCCGCGAGGGATCGATGAGCCCGCAGTTGGCGAGGACCCAGCGTGTTTGCGGCGCGAAGAAGGGATGCTCGTCGATGCGGGGCACCGCCGGCCACGCGTGGACGTTCTCGGCGGCGTACTGTCCGAGGACCTTCTCGGGAGGCACGCGATTGCCGAGCATCGTCTCGAGGATGTCGTCGACGTCTTCGGCGAGCACGTGCTCGAACGAGACGCGCGCCTGACCCGGAAGCTGCACGTCCATGATCGGTTCGGAGGCGCAGAGCCCCACGCAGCCAACCTCGACGATGTCGGCTTCGATGCCAGCGTCTTCCATGTGGCGGCGCGCGGCGGTGATCGTCTTGTCGGCGCCCGCGCCCAGTCCGCAGGTGCCGCAGCCCACATAGACCGTGGGGCGCGCGACGTCGTCTCGACGCCAGAGTTCGAGCGTTTCGGCGCGCTGGACGGATGCGGGCGCGTTGTCGTGACAGAGCGGGCCACGCGCGAGGCATTCGATCAGCTCGGGACAGGGGCGGGCCGGCGGTTCGTGCCAGCATTTCGCGCCGAAGAGGCTTTCACAGAGACGTGGCATGTTCGTCCGCCTTTCTGCGATGCGCGCCGACGATCCGTTTGACGCGATCCGAGGTGACTCCGGCATGGAACTCGCCGTTGATGGCGATCACGGGAGCGAGGCCGCACGCGCCGATGCACGCGACGACTTCGAGGCTGAAGAGGCCGTCCTTGGTGGTCTGGCCGGGCTTGATCTCGAGCTCGCGCTGCAGCGCGTCGAGCACGGCGGCGGAGCCTCTGACGTGACAGGCGGTGCCGCGGCAGACCTGGATGTGGTACTTCCCGGGCGCCTGGAACTTGAACTGGTTGTAGAAAGTCGCGACGCCGTAGATCTTGCTCGCCGGCAGCTCGAGGTGGCGGCTGATCTCGACGACGGCCTCGCGCGAGAGGAAGCCGTGCACCTCCTGCACTTCTTGCAGGATCGGAATCAACGAGTCGCGGCCGGCGCCCTGGTGCCGGGAGAGGATCTGGCGGACGTCTTCGACGATCGTGCTGCTCATCTCTGACCACCTGCCGCGCGCGCGGAAGCGCGCCCCGCGCGAGCGAAGTAAGCGACCCTCTCGAGTGCCATCGTCACGTCGAGGTCTTCGACGAAGACGTGCGGAGGGACGCGGAGAGCGACCGGCGCAAAGTTGACGATGCCCGAGACGCCGGCGCGGACGAGGCGATCGGTGACGCTCTGGGCGGCCGCGGCGGGTACCGCGACGATGCCGACCGTGATCCCCTCGCGAGCGACGATTTCTTCGATTTGCTCCACGGGGTAGGTGTGGCAACCGTGGATGAGGCGGCCCGTCTTCTCGGGTTCGGCGTCGAAAGCCGCCACGATCTCGAGATCGGGACGGCGCTTGAAGAAATAGGAGAGCATCGCGCGACCCAGATGGCCGACGCCGGCGAGCGCGATGCGCTGCCCGCGCGGGCCATCGAGGTGACGGCCGATGCCGGCGACGAGTTCGGCGACGTCGTAGCCGTGCTTCGGGCTGCCGGTCACCGCGACGACCATGAGGTCGCGTCGCACCTGCGCGGCCGACACCCCCGCGAGCGAGGCGAGCTCGTGGGAATAGAGGCGGGTCTTGCCCTGGGCCTGCGCCCGGTCGACGAGGCGACGGTAGAGGCTCAGCCGGCCGATCGTCCTGTCGGACGCCGGATGGCCGAGCCTCTTGCCAGTCGAGTCGGTTGAGGAAAGCGTCGGATCGAACATCGGAGCCTCGGAGGTGCTGTGAAGAGATTCACGTTGTGAATCGATTCACAGCAGACTCTACGCTCACCGAGGGCTCATGTCAAGCCAGTT
>CAZPJJ010000547.1:0-2500 GCA_964586535.1 uncultured Acidobacteriota bacterium
TGGCGCAACTGGATCAAGCGCAGGGACGAGCAGAACGTGAACTCGACGACTCCCGCCCAAGCCGCCGGCATCGATCCCGAGCGTTGGACCTGGAAGCGACTCATCGCCCAGCGGCTCTTCCCGGGCAAGCTGCACGTGCCCGAGGCGTGGATGGACATCTACCGGCGACTCATCTCGTGGCCGGGGCTCAAGAGGTGGAGGAGGCACGAGCTGAAGTACGCGTTCTAAAGCACCTCCGGGAGCCCGTGCCTGGAGAGCGGGCAACTTCCTGCGGGCGCCCGAAGCAAAGCATGCCTCGACGTTTGCGAGTGACCGCAAGTCGGCCGGTGTTCGACGGCCTATCGCAGGCGGCTTGGGGCGGCCGGGGAGCGATGGGCTCCCTATGACGCGGTGAAACGCCACAAAACCAACAATCTTCCGGTCACCGTGCGAATTGACGGCGGCGTGACTTGCCGCGATCCTCGGAGTCCCATGGAGAATCACGAAGCCTCGTCCGCCCTGACGATCGCCCTCGCACTGGCCAGCGGCGTCCTCGCACAGGCCGTCGCGCGCCATCTGCGCGTGCCGGGCATCGTGCTCTTGCTCGGCTTGGGCGTGCTGCTCGGCCCGGATGTACTCGGCCTGGTGAATCCCGACGATCTCGGCTCGGGATTGCACGTTCTCGTCGGCTTCGCGATCGCGGTGATCCTCTTCGACGGCGGCCTCAATCTCTCGTGGCGCGCGATCCTGCGCGAGGGCCTCGTGATCCGCCGCCTCGTCACGGTGGGCGCGCTCGTCACGCTTGTGGCGGGGGCGGCGCTCGCGCACTACGTGCTGCTCTGGCCGTGGTCGACGGCGGTCGTCTTCGGATCGCTCGTCGTCGTCACCGGACCCACCGTCGTCACCCCGCTCTTGCGGCGCTTCAAGGTGTCGCGGCCGCTCGAGACCGTTCTCGAAGCCGAGGGCATTCTCATCGACGCGATCGGCGCGATCCTCGCCGTCGTCACCGTCGAGCTCGTTCTGGCGCGCGATCAGCCCGCGATCGCACTCGGCGTGATCGGCCTGCCCGGCAGGCTCGTCGCGGGCGTCGTCTTCGGCATGGTCGGCGGCGCGCTCATCGCCTTGCTCCTGCGCTGGCGGCGCGTCGTGCCCGAGGGTCTCGAGAACGTCGTCACGCTCGGGCTCGCGCTGGCGACGTTCCAGATCTCGAACGCGATCATGTCCGAGACGGGGATCGCGGCGGTGATCATCGCGGGGCTCGTCGTCGGCAGCATGCGCACGCACGCGGGGCGCGAGCTCCGTGAGTTCAAAGAGCAGCTCACCGTGATGCTGATCGGGCTGCTCTTCGTGCTGCTCGTCGCGGACGTGCGCCTCGCGGGCGTGATGGCGCTGGGCTGGCGCGGGGCGCTCGTCGTGCTCGGGCTCGTGCTGCTCGTGCGGCCGCTCGGCGTCGCGCTCAGCGCGTGGGGCTCGTCCTTGACGCTGCGCGAGCGCGCGTTCGTGGCGTGGGTCGCGCCGCGCGGGATCGTCGCCGCGGCGGTGTCGTCGCTCTTCGCGGACCGCCTCGCCGATGCCGGCGTGCCGGGCTCCGAAGAACTGCGCGCGCTGGTCTTTCTCGTGATCGGCGTCACCGTCGCCGTGCAGGGCGCGACGCTCGGCGTCGTCGCCAGACTGCTGGGAGTCGATCGCGAGACCGGACGCGGCTGCGCGATCCTCGGCGCGACGCCCCTCGCGAGGCGTCTCGCCCTCGTGCTCAAGGAGCAGGGCGAGGATGTCGTGCTCTTCGATGCCAACGCCGACTCGTGCCGCGAGGCCGAAGAGGACGGCCTGCGGGTCATCTTCGGCAACGCGCTCGACGAAACGCTGCTGGCACGCGCCGAGGTCGACGCACGCGCGGTCGCCATCGGTGCGCTGCCCAACGAAGGCATTAACCTGCTCTTCGCCGAGAAGGCGCGGCGCGAGTTCCGCGTGCCGCGCGCCTACGTGGCGATCCAGCGCGGCCACGGCTCGATGACGCCCGGGATGGTCCGCGCGCGAGGCGCCGAGATCCTCTTCCGCGAGCCGCAGGATCTCGAGCTCTGGTCGGTGCGCCTGCGCCGCGGCACGGCCGTGGAGGTGCGCGCGGTGTGCGACGCGCCGCTTTCGGGCGTCGATCCGTGGACCCCGCCCGCCGAACTCCAGCAGGCGATGCTGCCGCTCGCCGTGAAGCGCAGTTCCTCGGCGCTGCCGGTGACCGACGCCACGACGGTCAAGGCCGGCGACGAGATTGTCTGGCTCGTGCTCGACGAGCGCGAAGCGGATGCGCGCGCGTGGCTCTCTGCCGGGGGGCAGCGCGCGTGAGCTTTTTCGCGACGATGCGCCTGCGAAGGTTCCTCTCGCAGGCTTTTCAGACGTCGTCGTTCGAGCGTTTCGACGGCGTGCCGATCGGCATGATCGACGCGGCGTGGTTCGAGCGCGGGCAGTGGGTTCCGGGCGCGCTCGCCTGCTACCGCGCAGCCGTCGCGCTGCGCGATCGCGCACG
>CAZPJJ010000548.1:0-2496 GCA_964586535.1 uncultured Acidobacteriota bacterium
GGTCCCGTGTACACGAGCCCCTCGGGTTTGAAAGACGCGCCGCACGAGACCCCCTGAAGTGAAAGACGACGTCGCTCGCCCGCCTCGCCATCGATGCGGTTTCTTGAAGAACGGGGGGGCCCGTGTACACGAGTCCCCCGAAGATGAAAGATTTTTCGCCGCGCACGAGCTGGAGCGCCGAGGGATCTTTCAAATCGCGGGGTCCCGTGTGGGGGCTCTTTCAGATCGCGGGGTCCCGTGTACACGAGCCCCTCGGGTTTGAAAGACGCGCCGCACGAGACCCCCTCGAATAGGTAGCCGTACCGCGTAGGCCGGCGTCCTCGATGCACCGTCGCTCGAATACGGGGGTCCCGTGTACACGAGTCCCCTTGAAATGAGCGCTCGCTCGCACGGGACCCCCTCGAATGAGCAGGCGTGCCTCGCAGGGCGGCGTGTTTGACGCGTCGTCGCTCATATACGGGGGTCCCGTGTACACGAGTCCCCTTGAAACGAGCGATATGAGTGTGGAACGCGACGGCGTCGCCCCGAAAGTGCTCAAAACGAGGGGTCCCGTGTCGAGAAGCGCTCAAATGCGGGGGCCCCGTGTACACGGGACGCCCGACATAAGCAATGCTGGCGTCACGCCCCGCTCCGCTCCTAGCGCCCCACGCCGCTCCGCACCCCCGCTCCGCTCCGCGCTCCGCGCCCCTCGCTCTCCCGTCACTCCGGCCGTTGATCCTCGGGAAGCGCGGCAACGATGGCGTTATGGAGGCGGCGCGTCATGGTGTCGCGATCCTCGAGTGAGCAGCCCTCCGTGGAAACGGGGTCGAGGATCCGCAGGGTGATGGTTCCAGGCCGCAAAGCCCAGGTGCCGGCGGGCTGGACGCGGTGCGAGCCGCTGATCGCGACGGGTACGATCGGCACGCCCTCGCGGATGGCGGCGACGATGGCGCCCTTCTTGAAGGGCCGCACGCGTCCGTCGAGACTGCGCGTGCCCTCGGCGAAGAAGACGAGCACGGTCCCGCGGGCGAGCGCGCGCGACATGACGGCGACGTTCTCGATGTCCTTCGCGGTCCCGGTGCGCTCGATGGGCCGCATGCCCATGCCGCGCATGACGGGTCCCAAGAGAGGGATGCGAAAGAGCGAGGCCTTCGCCGCGAAGATCACGGGTGGCCGTACGCCTTTGGCGAGCGCGTAGATGTCGAAGTGCGAGCAGTGATTGGCGACGATGACGGCGGGGCGACAGCGCTCGAGCACATCGCCGTTCTCGACGACGAGAGTGGCGCCGGCGGCAGCGAAATGAACACGCCCCCACGACGAGACGACGTGTTCGAGGACTCTCGAGCCGGGGCGCAGCTTCGTCCACAGCAGCCCCGGAAAGGCGTAGAAGGTGACCCAGATGAAGTGCAGCACCAGGCTGAGGAGACCGCGTAACATGGCGGCAGAGGATACACCGACATGGAGACGCACTCGGACGACGTGCCCCCGACCCGGGTCAACGCTGACCACGCACGTCGCGAGCAGGTACTCGCGTGGCGGGGGCTCGGGATCTCGTTCTTGATCGGTGCGATCGTGGATCTGGTCTTCGGCGTCGCGATCCTCCTGGCGGCCGAGCCGGTCGCGCCGCTCCTTCGGGTCACGCTCCCCGAGCCGCGCGTCTATCTCGACCTCAACGGTCTCCTGCTCTGCGGACTGGGCGCGATGTACCTGCTGATCTGGCGCGCGCCCGAGCGCCTGGCACCGATCGCCGCGGCGGCGACGCTGCTGCGCTTCGGGGGCGCCGCGCTCTTTGCGACGGGCGTTGCGACGGGCCGGGCGGAGCCCACGTTCGCGCTCATCGCAGGGGTCGACTTATCGCTCGCCCTCGCGCACGCGTGGTTCTTGCGGCAGGCTGCGGGTTCGATCTGGAACGCGCTGCGCCCGGCGCCGGCGGTTGACCGGCCCGCGCCGCCCCGCCTATAACCGGCGGGCCGGGAGATTCCTTTGCCCCTGCTCCGCGTCATCAGTGACTTCGGCCAGCTCACCGTCCTGACCGGTCAGGCGCTCCGCGTCTCTCTGCGCCGGCCGCCGCCGCCGGGGCTGGTGATCGAGCAGATGTTCCGGTTGGGCGTGCGCTCGCTGCCGCTGGTGGGACTGACGGCGATCTTCACGGGCGCGGTGATGGCGCTGCAGGTGTCGTACACGCTGGCGGCGTACGGCGCGAAGCTCTACGTGGGCTCGTTCGTCTCGGTGTCGATCGTCAAGGAGCTGGGGCCTGTGCTCTCGGCGGTGATGATCGCGGCGCGCGTGGGGGCGGGGATCACGGCCGAACTGGGGTCGATGGCGGTCACCGAGCAGATCGACGCGATGCGGGCGCTCGGCGCCAATCCGGTGAAGCAGTTGGTCGTCCCGCGGTTGGCGGCCCTGATCGTGATGCTCCCGATCTTGACGATCCTCGCCGACATTCTCGGGATCCTCGGCGGGCTCTACATCGCGCTCGCCGAGATCGGCCAGTCACCGGACTACTACTGGTCGAAG
>CAZPJJ010000549.1:0-2480 GCA_964586535.1 uncultured Acidobacteriota bacterium
CCCAGTGCCGCCGCGAAGGCACGCGCGCTCTCGTCGCCGAGCGCCTTCACCGCCGAGCCGCTCACCGCGCCGTCGGCGAGTTTGAACCACACCAGCCCCGAGGCGCCCAGCTCCTTGGCGCGCTCGGTGAGCGCGTCGATCTGCTTACGCGTGAACGCCGCACCGCCGGGTACCGCGAAACCACGCACGACGCCGCCCGCCTCGACCGCGCTCTGGAAGACCGTGAACGCGCTCGCGCGCGCCTGCTCGCTGACGTCCTCGATGAGCAGGCCGTAGCGCAGGTCGGGCCGGTCGACGCCGTAACGATCCATCGCTTCGCGCCAGCTCATGCGGCGGAAGGGCGCCTGCACCTGCCATCCCGCCAGCTCGGCGAGCGAGACGACGACCCTCTCGACGACGGCCATGACGTCGTCCGGCTCCACGAACGACATCTCGATGTCGATCTGCGTGAACTCCGGCTGGCGGTCGGCGCGCAGGTCTTCGTCGCGGAAGCAGCGCGCGATCTGGTAATAGCGCTCGAGGCCGCCCACCATGAGCAGTTGCTTGAAGAGCTGCGGCGACTGCGGCAGCGCATAGAACTCGCCGCCGTGGACGCGCGAGGGCACGAGATAGTCGCGGGCGCCTTCGGGCGTCGAGCGCGTGAGGATGGGTGTTTCCACCTCGAGGAAGCCCTCGCCCTCGAGCACCTGGCGCACGCGCGAGACCACCTGCGAGCGGAAGATCATCGCGCGCTGCATCGGCTCGCGGCGCAGGTCGAGATAGCGCCAGCGCAGCCGCTGCTCCTCGCCCGGAAGCTGCTGGCCCGCGGGCTGCAGCGGCAGGTCGTCGCATTCCGCGAGCACTACGAGCGCCGTGGCCTTCACCTCGATCGCGCCCGTCGCCATCTCGGGATTCACGTTCTCGGGGGTGCGGGCGATCACCTCGCCATGCACTTCGATGACGGTCTCGGGGCGCAGCGTCGAGGCGAGCGCGTGGATCTCGCCCGCGCCCGGATCGAAGAGCACCTGCGCGATGCCGCTGCGATCGCGGAGCTGGATGAAAACCAAGGCGCCAAAGTCGCGGCGGCGGTGAACCCATCCGGCGAGGCGAACCTGCGATCCCACATGCTCCGCGCGCAGCGTGCCGGCCCCGCTGCGCGCCGTCTTCGCGGCACTCATCGTGATTCTCCCGAGGCGGATCCCGCCTTCTCCCGCACCAGCCGCGCGATCGCGTCCGCCGCGGCCGAGCTTTCCATCTGTTCGCCTGTGACGAGGTCCTTCACCGTCGCCGTTCCCCGCGCGAGTTCGTCGTCGCCGACGAGCAAGGCGAAGCGCGCGCCCGAGCGCCCCGCTCGTTTCATCTGTCCGCCGAGCCCGTGGCCCGCCGTGTCCCAAGAAGCCCGCAACCCCAGCGCGCGCAGCGCCTGCAGCGCCGCCAGCGCGCCTTCGCGAGCCTGCGGTCCGAGCGTCACATAGTAGACGTCGAGCTGCGGCGCCTCTTCGTGCTCCTCGTCGAAGCCCGCCGCCAAGAGCAGGCGCTCGATCCCCGCCGCCCAGCCCAGCCCCGGTACGTCGCCGCCGCCCAGCGCGCGGACGAGTCCGTCGTAGCGGCCGCCGCCGAGCACGGTGTTCTGCGCGCCGAGGCCCGTGCGCGCGCGGATCTCGAAGGTCGTATTGACGTAGTAGTCGAGCCCGCGCACCAGACGCGGTTCGCACGTGTGCGCGATTCCCAGCTTCGTGAGCCCCTCGCGCACGGCGTCGTAGTGCGCGCGGCAGACATCGCAGAGATGATCCGCGATCGATGGGGCCTCGCGGAAGAGCTCTTGTTCGTGATCGAGCTTCGAGTCGAGGACGCGCATCGGATTCGTGCGGATGCGCGCCTGGCTCTCCGCCGAGAGCTTGTCCGCGATGCTCTCGAGAAAGGCGATCAGCTTCTGCCGATATACCGGTCGGCAGGCGCCGTCGCCGATGCTGTTGACGAAAATCTCGATGTCGCTCGCGCCCGCGGCGCGGACGATGTCCGCCGCCATCGCGAGTGTTTCGACGTCGGTCTCGGGTGTGCCCTCGCCGAAGACCTCGGCGCCCACTTGGTGGAACTGCCGGTAGCGGCCCTTCTGCGGGCGCTCCTTGCGGAAGCAGGGCCCCATGTACCAGAGCCGCGTGTGCCCCTTGCGATCGAGGCCGTGCTGAATGAACGCGCGACACACCGCGGCCGTCACCTCGGGGCGCATCGTCATCCTGTCGTCGTCGACCTGGAAGGAGAACATCTCCTTGCCGACGATGTCGGTCTCTTCGCCGACCGAGCGCACGAAAAGCTCCGTCGGTTCGAGTATCGGCGTGCGAATCTCGCGGTAGCCGTAGCAGGCGAGGATGTCGCGCGCCTTCGCCTCGAAGCGGGCGAAGACCTCGGTCTGGCCGGGCAAAAGATCCCGGAAACCACGCAAAGTCTGGAACTTGCGGCTCAAGGAACGACCACTCCGTGGGGCTTGGATCCGGAAACGA
>CAZPJJ010000550.1:0-2473 GCA_964586535.1 uncultured Acidobacteriota bacterium
GAGCCTTGAACGTGAGGATGTGTCGACCGCCGACGGTCCGAAGCCGCAGGAGCATGCCCCGCTCGCGATTGCGTCCGAGCGGGTCGTCGTAAATCCAGTTCTCCTCGAAGAGCCTCCCACCGCGCGATCGCGCGCCGAGCGCGGTCAGGCGCATCCGCATGGCCGCGGGATCGCCCACCGGGAGCTTGATTTCGACTTCGCGCATCGGCGGATTCTAAACCGTTCGCGACTCCCCAATCTGGGCACCGCACAGACGCCGAAATCGCGCGACCAGTGATCGGCATTTCGGATTTGAGGCAGAATCCCCCGACACCGCAGGATCCCGACCGTGGCGCGCGGGCGCCCCGGGTACGGTGTGGGAGCGCTCCATGTCCATCTCGCCGCCGCCGACCCGGCCCGGGTCGGCTCTCGTTGTTTGTTGTCTGGGTTTCCTGGCGATTTCCGCCCTGACCGGTTGCGGCGACCCGCCGCCCCCGCCCGCGCCGCCTCCCCCCGAGGTGCAGGTCGTCGATGCGCTTCAAGAGACCATCTCGATCAAGCGCGAATATGTCGGCACCGCGAGCGCCTTCCGCTCCGTGCAGGTGCGCGCGCGAGTCGAGGGCATCTTGCTGCGCCGGCATTTCGCCGAGGGAACGGCGGTGCGCAAAGGCGAGCTGCTCTTCACGATCGACGCCGCGCCCTACGAGGCGGCGCTGCGCGACGCGCGCGCCGAACTCGCGCGGGCCGAGGCCAACCTTGCGAACGCGCGCGCCCGCGAGGCGCGCTATGCGCCGCTGGTCGCCGAGGACGCGATCAGCAAGCAGGACTTCGACGATACGGTCTCGCAGCGCAAGCAGGCCGAAGCGCTCGTCAACGCCGCGCTCGCCAACGTCGATCGCGCCCAGATGAATGTCGGCTACACGAAGATCCACGCCGAGGAATCCGGACGCATCGGCGCGGCGCTCGTGCCCGAAGGCGCTCTCGTCGGCCGCGGCGAGCCCACGCTGCTCGCCGTGATCGACAAACTCGATCCGATCCACGCGACCTTCACGATCTCCGATCGTGACGCGATCGTCCTGCAGCGCGCCTTCGCCTCGGGCGAAATCGTCGACAGCGACAGCGGCGGACCGACCGCCCGCGTGTTGCTTCCCGACGGCTCCGAGTTCCCCAATCCCGGCTCGATCGATTTCACGGATGCGCAGGTCAATCCGGACACGGGAACGCTCTCGATCCGCGCGGTGATGCCCAACGCGGAGCCCAAGCTGCTTCCCGGCATGTTCGTGCGCGTCGAGGTGACGATCGGCGAGCGGCCGAACACGATTCTCGTCCCGCAGCAGGCAGTCGTGAAGGTGCCGACGGGCCACGTGGTTTGGGTCGTGCGCGATGATGGGACGGTCGAGCGCCGCGATCTCGTCGTGGGCGAGTGGTTCGGCGACCAGTGGATCGTCGAGAAGGGGGTCGTTGCGGGCGAGAAGATCGTCGTCACGAACATCCAGAAGCTTCAGCCCGGCATCCCGGTCCGCGCCGTCGCGGCCGGGGCGAGCGCCGCTCCCAGCGCGCCGCCCGCCGCGCCGCGCGAGGGCTGACGGCGATGGGGTTCTTCGTCGACCGCCCGGTCTTCGCGACCGTCATCGCGATCATCATTTCGATCGTCGGGATCATCACGATCGGCTTGCTCTCGATCGAACAGTATCCGACGGTCGCGCCGCCGCAGGTCTCGATCAGCGCCACGTATCCCGGCGCCAGCCCCGACCTGCTCGAGACCACCGTCGCCGCGCCGCTCGAGCGTGAGATGAACGGCATCGAAGGCCTGCTCTACACCTACTCGTCGAGCTTCGCCTCGGGCTTGATGCAGCTCTCGGTGGTGTTCGAGCCGGGAACCGATCTCGACCTCGCCGCCGTCGAAGTGAACAACCGCGTCAAGCGCGTCGAGGCGCTGCTTCCGCAGGAGGTGATCCGCCAGGGTCTGCTCGTCGAGAAGACCAACCCGCAGATCCTGCTCTTCGTCGCGCTGCAGTCGAACGACCCGCGCTTCGACAACGAGTACGTCGCGAACCTCGCCAACAGCTCGGTCGTCAGCGAACTCAAGCGCCTCCCCGGCGCGGGTGACGTCACGCTCTTCGCATCGCCCTACGCGATGCAGATCTCGGCCGATCCGGACCTGCTCGCGAAGTACCGGCTGACGGTCAACGATGTGGTGGCCGCGGTACGCGAGCAGAACGCCAATTACCCCGTCGGCGAGATCGGACGCGCGCCGGCTCCCCCGGGGCAGACGTTCACGTTCCCGGTGCAGACGACGGGCGCGCTCGACGAGGTCTCGGAGTTCGAGGCGATCATCGTGCGCGCCGCGGCGGATGGCTCGGTCGTCCGCGTGCGCGACGTCGCGAAGGTGCGCCTCGCCGCCGATAGCGAGGCGATCACCTCGCGCCTCAATGGCGCTCCCGCGACCGCGCTCGGTGTCTACCTGCGCCCGGGCGCGAACGCACTGGCGCTC
>CAZPJJ010000551.1:0-2473 GCA_964586535.1 uncultured Acidobacteriota bacterium
CAGCGAGGAGGACGTGCTGCCCGTGGCCCTGCGCAGGGCATAGAAGCGCTGGCGCACGCCGTAGGTGAAGTCGGAAAGCTCGGTCGGCACAGTGTCGACGTTATCGGTGCGGATGATCTCGCGGCCGTCGATGCTCGGCGCCGGACGATAGCGGTAGTTCACGAAAGGCTCGACGACGTGCTTGAGCTTGGGCGAAAAATCCCACTTGGGCGTGAGGAACACGCGCTGCAGGCGCGGACCCGAAAACGTGAAGCCCGCGTCGCCGAGCGAGCGCCAGAGCGAATCCTCGAGGATCGTCGTGTTGTCGAGGATGTCCTGGCGCGCCGAGTACCACGTGCCGCGCCATCCGGCGTCGACGACGAGATCGCCCCAGGCCTTCTGAACCAGAGGCACGCGGAAGCGGGGCGCGAGATCGTAGCGCGACCACTCGTCGTCCGAGACGGTGACGAGATCGTCCTCGTCCTCGACACCAAAGATGCCCTCGGGCGTGTCCTGGACCTTGCGCCGGAAGCGCGATGCAGATGCCTCGAAGGAAAGGAACACGGGCGACTTTCCGAGCCGGCGCGAGCGCCCGCGGATCCCGAACGCGGGGAGGATCTCGTTGAGCGCCGTCCCCGAGAGCAGCGCGCGCGTCGTCGATCCGCCGACGAAGTAGTTGAGCTGGCGGCGCATGTCGAGCGTGAACGTGTACCACGACCACTCGCGGGTCGCGTTGATGCGCGAGAGGGTCTTCGGCGAGGCGGCGCGGATCAGGTCGGTCTCGTAATCCGTGAAGTAGTCGAAGTCCGAGACCGTCTCGATCGTGGCAAGCACGTCGAATCCGAGGAACTCCTGGCGCTGGCTCCAATCGAAGCGGTAACGGCGCTTGTTGCGCACCTGGTCGTCGATCCAGTAGCCGTAGCCGTCGGCGCGTCCTTCGCGTGTGGGCAGCCACTTGAGGTCGGCGCCGAGGCCGATGCCGACGCGCGTGTGCGCCTCGAGAAAGAACGTCACGTCCGCGTTGTCGGCGAAAGCCCAGTAGAAAGGCAGCGAGAACGACGTGCCGAGCTTGTCGGAGCTGTTGAAGTCCGGAAAGAGCAAGCCCGAGGCGCGGTCGGTCTTGATCGGCCAGACGAGATAGGGCGTGTAGAAGAGTGGCACGCCCACGGCCTTGAACGCGACGCCGTTGAGATAGGCGTACTCGCCGATGTCGAAAGTTCCGCGGTGGATGCGGAACGACCAGTAAGGCACCGGCTGCGTGCACGCCGTGAAGACGGCGTCCTCGACGCGGATGCGCTCGCGGCCAATGCGCTCGGCGCGCTTGGCGCGCAGGATCGCGTTGTCCTGGTCGAAGTAGCCCGTGACGTCGTCGATCTCGCCCGTGCCCTCCTCGACACGGTAGAAGAGCCTCGAGCCGCTGAGCACCGCGCCTGGAAAGAGCAAGACGACGTCGCCCGTGGCGAGCACGGTCTTCGACTCCACGTCGTAGACGATGCGCTCGGCGAGGATCTTTGCGTCCCCGGCCTGCAGTTCGACGTTTCCCTCGAGCCGCCACTGGCCGTCCTCGAAGAATGAGTCGCGGAACTTCGCGTTGGGCACCTGGCCCTCGGGGATCGACTGCGCGCGCGCGGGGGTGGCGACGGCGAGCGTCACCAGAGTCGCGAGGGCGGCGAGAGCCGCGAGCACGTGCGCGGCGAAGGCCTGGGTGAGCGCTCGCGAAGAAGCGCGGCGGGGTGTGGTCATGCGCTAGCGGATCACGACGCCGGCGTAGGCGACCACTTCGCGGTCGTCGCCCGTCACCTCGCCCGAGTGCGTGTAAGCGACGACCTCCGCGGACGTGGCGCCGCGCGCGATGAGCGCGGTGAGCGCGACGACGGCTGGCGCCATGCCGCACATCGAAATCCCGCGCGTGGTGACCTCGCGGTGGAGGCCGCGAGGATCGAGCGCGGCGATGCGCGCGAGGGCGATTTCGTCCTTGGCGCGGGCCTGCTCGGCCGGCTCGTAGTGGGACATGTCCGACGACACGAGAACCAGCGCCGGTTCGGGCAGCTTCGAGAGGACTTGCGCCAGAGCGGCGCCGACTTCCTCGAGGGCGGCGAGGTCGTGCGTGCCGACGAGAAGCGGAGCGATGCTTACGTCGGGGCGGAGGACCTGCAGGAAGGGCACTTCGACCTCGAGCGAGTGCTCGCCGCGATGGGCGTCGGGTTCTTGGGCGATCCGCGGGCAGGCCGCCGCGAGTGCGTCGAGGAGCTCGTGGTCGATGGGCGCGTTGCCGAGCGGCGTGCGCCAGAGGTCGTGGGGCGCCGCGGAAAAGGCACGGCCACGCCCCGTGTGGTTCGGGCCGAGCATGATCACCCGCGCCGGGATGCTGACCTCTGCGAGGGTCCGCGCCGTGCACGTCCCTGAATAGACATACCCTGCGTGAGGGACGATCACCCCCAGCGCCGGCCGTCGCGTGCGCGACTCCTCAGCGCCGAGCAAGCCGCTCACCGTC
>CAZPJJ010000552.1:0-2460 GCA_964586535.1 uncultured Acidobacteriota bacterium
CGAGCGAGACGCCCCGCTCCGACACGATGACGACGATCGTTCGCGTGTGATCCCCGCGCTGAGCCAGCGTCGAGATCATCCCCGCCACCGCGTTGTCGACGGCGAGCGTCGCGGCCAGATAGCCGCTCACCCATTCGCTCCGTCGTCGCGAGAGTTCGTCGGCCGCGGCCCAGCTCGGCGGTGGAACGAGCGGACCGTCGTTGGCGAAGAGCCGGCCGACGATCTCTTCCATGGGCCCAGGCGTGACCGCTACCGGCCGCGGCCGCGAGGGATCGGCCAGATGCACCCACGCGAACCACGGCCCCTCGGGAATGCGAGCGAGCCACTCGCGAAACGCATCACTCGTCGCCGATGCCGGCCGGATCGCATGCCGTTCGCGCTCGATCGAGAGCCCGAGCGAGTGCGTCAGCGCCAACCCCGAGACCCAGTCGACCCACGTCGTCATGTCGTCGTAGAGCTCGAAGAGCTCTCCGAAATGCGTGGAGTGGCCGTCCAGTCCGCGTGACGACACGAAGGCCGCCGTCCTGTACCCGTGCGAGGCCAGGAGCACGGGAAGGCCTTCGCTCGTGAAGGCAAGGCGCCCTCCCGGCTCGCGAAGTCGATGAGTCGCGGGATAGCGGCCGGTGAGCATTGACGCCGCCGCGGAAGGAATCGACGTCGATGGCGTGATGGCCGTTCGCATGAGGGCACCGCGGGCCGCGAGAGCGTCTATCCCCGCGGTCAGTGACGCGCCCCCCGTGTACGCACCCACGAAATCGGCCCTCAGACCCGAGACCGAGACGATCAGCACGTTCGGGGAACTCGAGCCCCGGGAAGCGACATCGTAAGAACCGACTCCGAGCAGTCCCAGGGCCGTCAGGCCCAGCGCCAGCGCCAACGTCGCCCCTCCTCCCACAGCGACACCCCAGCGGCCGTCCATCGCGCGGAGAACCATGGAGGGCAAGAGCAGGAACACCGCGCCCGCGGCGGTCAGTGCGATGCCCGCGGTCAGCAGGAGCGTCGCGGGCGCGCTCGCCTCGGGACCCAGCGCGGGGACTTCGCGTATGGCGAGCGGCGCGGCCAGCAGGAGCAGAGCGATCGTGAACCGTCCGGCCTCGTACCCGCCCGGCCGCTGCCCCGCCAGCCGGGCGACGAGGGTGACCAGGGCCGCCGAGCCGGCTCCCGCGACCGCCCCCAGCGCGATCCCGAGCATGATCCCCAGCGCCGACACGCCCAGGGTCTCGCCGAGCCGCAGGCCCGGCCTCCCCGCCCCCGCGATCAAGCGTGCGAGATCGGCTGCCGCGATCACGACGCCGAGTCCGCTTCCCACGAGGACGCCCGTGCGGGCCGTCGAAAAGAGCGTCGCTTCGGCATCCCGTGGCGGCAGTCCTTGGCGGGCGAAGAACGTCACCACGAGGCCTTCGAGCCCCGAGTTGCGACGCGAAGCGACGAGGCGCAGCGCCGCGAAGAGCGCGAAAAAGTGCAGCGGCGGCCAGACGCGATGAAGGCCGATCGAGAGATCGCCGACGACGATGCGCGTTCCGCCCGTGCCCAAAACCACGACGAGCGCCAGACCGAAGACGACCAATCCGACGTTCGCTACGCGCGCAAGAACGATGCGCCAGCCTCTCACGGGCGTTCTCCGGGAGACGCGGCACAATGCTGACGGCGGCGGCGAGCCGATGGGCAACGGCCATGCACGGCGGGATTGTAGCGTGGACCGTCTTCGATTCCCTCTCCCGGGGGCCGCACGCCGACGAAGGGACCAGAGGGCCATGACGCACGAGCGCGACGCGCGGGACGCCGACGTCGAGCGGCTGATCGTCGAGATGATCGCTCAACAGGAGCGACGCGTCCGCGCGCTCGCGGAGCGTATCGTGCCCGAAGTGACGCTGGACGATCTGCTCTCGCCCGACGATGTACCGAGACTCGCGAGAGACCCGAACTTCATGTACGAGGATGGCTACCTGGCTGCCCTCATGGCCGTGCACACGGCGGTGCGGGCATGGGCGCGACGCTCGATCGATCCCTGACGAGGGCCGCGGCTAGGAGCAATCAGGGGAAGAGAGTGAGGGGGGAGTTCGGGGCCCATCGCAACGGGTCGTCAGTCTGCAGGGGGGAGGTCATGCCTTTTTCGTCCCGTTGTCCCGAACTCCCCAGCAGCAACTTAGGTCCCGGCCAACCCGCGGTCCAGCCCACGGTGCCCGGAAGATTGTGAGGTTCACTTGCCCTTCGCCGCTTCGCCGGGTACCCCTGGTTTCCCGGCACTTCATCGAGTCCACTCCGGTGACCTCGACCGGGGCGGGGAGCAAATCGGGTGCCCGCGGCCTTCATTCGACTGATCGCACCGGTCACCTCCGCTTCGGCGGGTGCGCCGCAGGCGTTGCGGTTATTCGTCTAGGCAGCCGGCGCTTCAGAAAGCGTATTTCAGCTCGTGTCTTCTCCAACGCTTGAGGCCCGGCCAAGAGATGATGCGCCGGT
>CAZPJJ010000553.1:0-2439 GCA_964586535.1 uncultured Acidobacteriota bacterium
CGATCGACGACATGGTCGTCGAGTGGATCGAGACTCACCCGATCGCGCAGGCGATCGGCAACGTCTGCAACGCCGGCCAGAACCCCGACTACGACGGTCAGTGCGCCTCCATCGCCCTCGGCGTGGCCTTCAACACGAACGACGGCGACGGGCAGATTCCCGTCACGGTCGTCGACTTCAACGCGGCCACCACGGCGAACGCCATCGACTGCAACGGCGACGGAACCGCCGCCGAGGTTCAGGTCGAGGCTTACTCCGAAGCCGAACTGATCCCCGAGTTGGTCTGCCTCGAGCAGGTCTCCCCGGGCTCGATCCAGTACCGCGGCCAGATCAACACCACGACGCGCATCGCCGCCAATGGCGACGGTCTCGTCTACCTCGCCTACAACCTCGCTGACACGCCTTCCGTGATCGCCCGTTACATCGATAAGGACGACGGCAAGCGCGCGATCAGCGTCGGCCCCGACGGTCAGCCCGGCATCGCCGGAGTGGACGACGACGGTGACGGCACGATCGACGACGCGGACGAGCTCTGCCCGATCTCGACGCAGCTCGCCGCGGGCCGCTCCCCTCACAACCCCGGTCAGGAAGCGCGCTACTCCGACGACAGCTGCGGCTGCCCCGGCAACCCGCTCGTCGCGGGTACCTTCGCCGCCTTCGATCCGGCCGACGTCCTCGTCTACGACTACACGATCAACGACTCCAGCTGCTCTGGCTGCGACAACGACGGCTTCCCCGACCCAGGTGAAGACGTGGTCCTCAACATCACGATTCGCAACCTGTCGAGCTTCCCGCTGGAGAACATCCAGTTGACGGCGGCCTCCGACAGCGACCTCGTCGACTGCATCAGCGACGACCGCGTCACCATCGCCCGCCTCGGCAAGAACGGCGATCCGGACGACACCTTCACGACGTCGGTGGACTCGTTCGCCTTCTCCGCGGCAGCCGGCATCAGCCGGTCGAGCGTTACGCAGAAGTTCGGATCGACGTGGACGATCGCGATGAACGCGCTCGCCCGCGCCGAACCCGGAACCCCGCTCTCCGTCGACCTGCCCATCTCGGGCACGCTGACGATCCAGCGCTTCTTCGTCCCGCACAACCTCAACGCGCCGGCGACAACCGCCGCCGCGGACTTCGTCGACACGTTCGAAACCTACGCGAGCGACCAGAGCCTGTGGGCTTCGTACGGCGTTCGCGTGACGGGCGATGATCCCGAGGAATTGGACGGCACGCGTTGCCAAGTCAACGATCCGGCCAACCCCTTCGGCAACAACGTCGACCCCAACAACTTCTGTGAACTCGGTGAGGGTTTCGACAACACCGAGAACTACTGGAGCCTCAGCGCTCCCAGCGCCCCGGTCGGCCAGACGGTCTGCAAAGACCTCTTCGGCTGCCCGAACGGCGGCAAGTCGATGCCGGGTGGCGTGAAGTCGATGTCCAACTCCAACACGGTCCAGGCCAACGCCTTCGATCCGGACGGCCACACCATCGACATCAACCGCATGAACTGGATCCAGACCGGTCGGAACTTCCAGCTCGGTCTCGGCGCTCCCGAGTTCGAGTACTGGACGCAGATGCACCTGCTGACCAGCGCGCTGCTCGGTGGTGGTCTCAACGACAACTGGACGTTCGACACCGGCATGGTCTATCTCTGCGTCGACAGCAACAACAACGCCGAGTGCGATACGGGCGAACAGCCCAGCGGACTCGACGCTGGCGAGTTCTGGGAGCCGCTCCGGGCCTACTTCTCTCCCGAAACTCAGTACCGCCGCAACAACTCCATCAACTGCATGTACGACCCCTCGGACGACGGCAACAACGAAGACGACCTCTTCCCGAACGCCGTCGACCAGGGTCCTTCTTCGACCTGCTGGCCGGGCAATCCGGTCTCCGGCTGCGCCGGCAGAACGCGTGACGAAGACCTCCCTGGAGGCCTCGGCGTGTTCGTCGCCCCCTATTGCTGGCCTGAAACGGGCGACGAGGACTCCGAGATCGCCCAGGCTGGAGCCACCATCAATGGCGCCAACCTCAACGCGGGCGTCTGGGTCCGCAAGGCCTACAAGCTCGACCCATGGCGCGGCCAGAAGGTGATCTTCCGTTGGCACGTCGCTCCCGGCGCCGTGCAGGGCGTCGACAACATCGCGGCGGTGCTCGGCCCACTCGGGTCGAACAACGACGACGGCTGGTGGATCGACAACGTGAAGGTCTCCGGACTCGCCAACAACTTCACGCTGACCTCGGACAACGCCGGTTCGGGCTCCCCGACTTGCGACAGCCTGGTCAACTGCACCACGGTCACGGCGCGCGTGGCGGCTCTCCCCTACCCGCGTAACGACCGCAACGGCAACCCGAAGGCGGCGCTCTCCTGCACCGATCAGACTCTCGAGTTCTGTGACTTCGACGGCGACGGCGCCGTCGACACGGCGAACTCGAACCCGA
>CAZPJJ010000554.1:0-2427 GCA_964586535.1 uncultured Acidobacteriota bacterium
CTTCACGCCCGCCTCTGTCGAGGGGGCGTGGCGGGCCCTCGGGCCGGGCGGATTCGTGCTGCCGCGCCTGGTCTACCGGCGCACCGCGTCGGGGCCCGTCTTCGAGGTCGCGCTCGACGCACGCCGCGAGTCCGAGGCCCATGCCGCCGAATCCGTCGCGCGCGAGGCAATGCGCCTCGCGGCCCAGGTCGCGGAATTCGCGGCGCGAAGCGCGGACTCCTTGCCGCCCGTCGTGGCTCACGACGAACATCCGTCTCGCGCTGGCTTCATCGAACTCGTCGACGAAGCCCGCGCGGCGATCGCGCGCGGCGAATTCCGCAAGGTCGTCCTCGCGCGTCGCACCGAGCTGCGCTTCGCGAGCGCGGTCCCGGCCGCGGACGTCATCGCGCGCCTCGCCGCGACGACGGAGGGCGTGCGCGTCTTCGGCGTGCGGAGGGACGGCGCCGCGCTCGTCGGCGCCACTCCCGAGACGCTCTTCGTCAAGCGCGGCCGCGACGTCGAGACCGAAGCGCTCGCGGGAACCGCGCGCGTCGCTCGCGGCGAAGACGGCGCGCGTGAAGCGGCGGCGCGGCTCGTCGGCAGCGTCAAAGATCAGGACGAGCAGGCCTTTGTCGTGCGCGCGATCAGGCGCGCGCTCGAACCGCTCTCGACGGCGCTCGACGTCGCGGAACAGCCGCGCGCCCGCGTCGTCGGCGGCGTCGTGCATCTCTCGTCGCCGATTACCGCGACGGTGCGCGAGGACGTGAACTGGGCGCGCCTGCTCGCCGCGCTCCATCCGACCCCCGCGGTCGGTGGTACGCCGCGCGACGAAGCGCTCGCCTTCATCGGCGCCCGCGAGCCGACGCCGCGCGGGTGGTACGCAGGCCCCGTCGGCGTCGTCGATCTCGCCGGCGACGCCGAGATCGCCGTCGCGATTCGCTCGGCGCTCGTCGCCTCCGACCGCGCGTGGGTCTACGCGGGGGCCGGCATCGTCGCGGCCTCGCGTCCCGAGGCCGAGTACGACGAGACGGCGGGCAAGCAGCGCGTGCTCCTCGACGCGCTCGGAGTCGCTCCATGACCTGGGCGGGCCTTCAGCTCGCCTGGGCCGAGCTGCTCCTCGCGGCGCTCGAACACGCGGGCGTGCGCGACATCGTCGTCAGTCCCGGGTCGCGTTCGACGCCTCTCGTGCTCGCAGCTTCGCGGCTGCCCTCCTTGCGAATGCACGTCGTGCTCGACGAGCGCTCGGCCGCTTTCTTCGCGCTCGGCCAGGCACGGCAGAGCGGCCGCCCCAGCCTGGTCGTCTGCACGTCGGGCTCCGCAGGCGCGCACTACCTGCCAGCGATCGTCGAAGCGGCCGAGGCGCGCATTCCGTTGCTGGCGTTGACGGCCGACCGGCCGCCCGAGCTGCGCGGACGCGGAGCGCCGCAGACGATCGACCAGACGCGCCTCTTCGCGCACCACGCGCGCCGCTTCGTCGACCTCGGCGGCCCCGACCCCGATCCGCGCGCACTCCAAGGGCTCGTAGTCACGGCAGCGCGCAGCGTCGCCGACACGCTCTGGCCCGATCCTGGCCCCGTCCACCTCGACGCGTGGTTCCGCAAGCCCTTCGAGCCCGCGCCGGGCGACGTCGCCGACGAAGCGCTGCGCGATGCGGCGCGCTTGGTGCTCGCCTCCGCGATCGAGGCACCGCCGCCTTTGAGCCTTCCCGACCTCGACGCGATCGAACCGTGGATCGCGGCCGCACGATCCGCGCGCCGTCCGCTGCTCGTGCTCGGCCCGGACGTGCCCTGGCGGGCCGTCCCGCCCGCGCGCGTCTTCGAGATCGCGGCGCGCGCGACGCTCGTCGTCGCCGCCGAGAGCGGCAGCCAGGCGCGTTTCGCGGAGGGCCGACCCGCGGGCTTCGCGGATGCGTTCGAGGTCCTGGCACGCTCGCCACGATTCCGCGCACGGCACCCGCCCGACCTCGTCGTGCAGGTCGGGCCGACGCCCGTCTCGAGCGCGCTCGAGACGTGGCTGCTCGAGCGTCCCGAAATGCCGCTGATCGCGCTCGCTCCCCACGGTTTTCCCGACGCCGCGAACCGCGCGCGCGCCGTCCTGCGCGGCGACGCGCTCGCGCTCCTCGAAGCGCTCTTCGCCGAGCCGCCGGCCGACGATCTCGCCCGCGATCGCGAGGCGTGGCGCAGCGCCTGGGACGCCGCGAACGCGAGCGCGTGGCCGGCGCTCGCGTCTCGCTCCGCGGCCGAAGCCCTCGACGAAGCGACGGCGCTGGCGACGGTCGTCGACGCGCTGCCGCCGTCATCGACGCTCATGCTCGGCAACAGTCTTCCCGTGCGCGAGGCGGATTTCTTCGCGCCGGCGCGCGCGGGCGGCGTGCGCGTGCTCACGCAGCGTGGCGCCAACGGCATCGACGGGCTCGTCGCGGGCGCGGCGGGCGCCGCGAGCGTCGAC
>CAZPJJ010000555.1:0-2414 GCA_964586535.1 uncultured Acidobacteriota bacterium
GCCACTTGCGGTGACCGTACTCGCCGAGCGCCTCGGCCTCGACCAGAGCCCGGTCTCGGGATCGGCGACCCTCCTCGCCGAGGACGAACTCGTCGTGGTCTCCGAGACGACCACCTCCGAACTGCGCCTCGGGCCGAAGGCCAAGGCGCTCCCGGGACGCGAGTTTCCCGAGCGTCAGGTGGCCCGGGCGCTGGCGCGGGCGGGGGGGAGGTGCGGGATCCGTGAGCTACCCGAGGCAGGCGGTGTCGAGGCGCGCCTGATCGGCGACTCGCTGCGATGGCTCGCATCTCGCGGTTGGGCGGTCAAGGAGGGCGGGACCCTGGTCCTGGGAGCCCCCTGGAGCGGTGGTGAACCGCCGCTGGAACCGGATGAGAGCCTGGTCGCGGCGCTGCCCGACGGCGAAGGGTTCGCCCAGGAATCTCTCGCCGCGCGCGGCATCGACGCCCAGGCTGCGTTGAGTGCGCTCGCCGCGAGGCCCGGCTACGTCGAGATCCGCGAGCGGCGCTCGCGGTTGGTCGCGCTCACAGGGAAGGGACGAGAACTCGTCGCTCGAGGCGTTGCGGCCAAGGCGGAGGTGACCGAGCTCACGACTGAACTCCTCGTTTCGGGCCGGTGGAAAGAGGTCGAGTTCCGCGCTTACGACGTCACGATTCCCGGGCCGCGCATCGTCGCCGGGAAGATCCACCCCTTCCGCGACATCCTCGATACGACACGCTCGGTGTTCCTGGAGATGGGCTTCGACGAGACGGCGTCGCCTTGGGTGGAATCCGGGTTCTGGGACTTCGACGCGCTCTTCCAGCCGCAGGACCATCCGGCCCGCGATATGCAAGACACCTTCTACGTCGCGCGTCCCCATCGCGCGAAGCTCCCTGCCGAAGATGTCGTCGCGCGCGTCGCCGCAACGCACGAAGACGGCGGCGCGACCGGGTCGATCGGCTGGCGGACCCGCTGGGAGCGCTCGCTCGCGGAGGCATGCGTCCTCCGCACCCACACGACCGCTTCGACAATCCGCGCGCTGGCAGCCGATCCAACGGCGCCCCGCAAAGTCTTCTGCGTCGGTCCGGTCTTTCGCCGCGAGACGATCGACTACAAGCACCTGCCCGTCTTCCACCAGGTCGATGGCATCGTGATCGACGAGGACGCGTCGTTCGCGGCGCTCCTGGGCCTGCTCGGCACGTTCTATCGCAAGATGGGGTTCCCCCGTTTTCAGTTCCGGCCGGCGTTCTTTCCCTATACCGAGCCCTCCGTCGAAATCTTCGTTTGGATGGACTCCCGAAAAGACTGGGTCGAGATGGGTGGCGCCGGAGTTTTCCGGCCCGAGGTGACCGAGCCGCTCGGCTGCCGGCACCCGGTCCTCGCGTGGGGCCTCGGGCTGGAGCGCCTCGCCATGTTCCGCCTCGGCCTCCAAGACATCCGGGAACTCTATCTGGCTCACCTCGCTTGGCTGGAGGAGGCGCCGCTATGCCGGTCGTAGGACTTCCCCTCGACGAGCTCTTCCGCTATCTCGGACGCGAATTCGAGAGCGAGGCGATCGAGCACGAGCTTCATCGCTTCGGCTGCTCGGTCGAGGGATGGGCGGACGTCGTTCGCTACCGGTGCGAGAGTTGCGGCGCCATCGTCGAGGGAGCGGCGGGAGAGCTTCCGCCACCGTTCTGCGACGCGTGCGGAGCGGATCTACGCGCCGGGGCGGGCGCCGCGACGGAACTTTCTCGCGGCCGGGTCCTGCGCATGGAGTTGCTCGCCGTCCGGCCCGATCTCTTCGACGTGCCGGGCCTCGCGCGAGCGCTTCGCGGCTTCTTCGGCCTCGAGGAAGGGGCGCCTCGCTACGCGTTGGAGGGAGGCGACACGACGATCGAAGTCGATCCCGCGCTTGCCGGCCCGCGCGTCGTGCGTCCGCGCATCGTGGCCGCGACCATTCATGGCCTGCACTTCGACGATGGCGCGCTGCGGTCGTTGATGAAACTCCAAGAGAACATCCACTGGGCGCTCGGCCGTGATCGCAAACTGGCCTCGATCGGCGTCTACGACTTGCAACACGTCACGGGGCGCGCGCTGCGCTACCGGGCCGCCGAGCGGGACGGTGTGCGATTCGTTCCGTTGGGGTTCGACCCTCAGATCAGTCGTGGGCATCTAAGGTTTATGATCACGCTGATTTGTGGAGTAGCGATCCCTCCATGAGTCGTTGGGCTTGCGCTTTGAGTTCAGCAGCCATGCTTCTTCGAAATTACGGTTTTCATTTTTTAGAAAATGGTGAGCTATTAAATCCAGAAAGTTTAAACCAATGGTTGCTCGAACAAGAGGATGGTTATGTGGCTGATGGCTTATTGAATTGGTTGGCCATCAGCCGCTTATCTCAAATTTTAAGCAATCAAAATGAAAATCTCTTGCCAAAACTAGAATTTAGCTATTTCAAA
>CAZPJJ010000556.1:0-2409 GCA_964586535.1 uncultured Acidobacteriota bacterium
TCACTCTCGCCTGCACGCGAGACCGCGCGTCCGTCCGCCGCGCCCTCGGGATCGCGCCCGCGGGGCCCGCTCCGCGCGGGCACGATCGCGGCGTGGGTCACGGTGGCGGCCGCGCTCGTGGTCGGCGTCGTGCTGCTCGAGCAGCGCGGCGTCCGCCCCCCCGTCCCGTCGCTGCAGAGCGAAGACGCCGTGCGCGAAACCGCCGCACCTCCCGAGGCCGCCACGCTCTCCGAAGCCGCCGAGACCGCACCACCCGACGACGAGGCGCAGGCCGGCGACTCGCCCACTCCGACGACCACCCCCCAGGCGCGAGCGACGCAGCCCCCAGCGCTCCCCGCCGCGGCTCCCGAAGGCGCGAACGCCTCCGCTGCGCCGCGCGACGCCAACGAACCCCCCGCGGCTCGGACCGAATCGGACGTCGCGCCCACCAGCGGCGAAGCGTTCGGCGCAGCGACCCCGCCGCCATCAGTCGCGCAGGGAAGCGAACCCCAGGCGACACCGCCTCCGGCCGCCGCCACCAAGCAGGCCGCACGTGACGAGGCCGAGCCCCGCCCCGGGAGGGACGCCGAAGCTGGCGCAGCGCGCAAAAAGGCCGAGAGCCTCGAGAGCGCGGACTCCGCCGCCGGCTCTGCCGAAGCTGCCCGCACGACGCCGCCCGGCGAACAGGAGAATCGCGCCCAGGCGCGCAAGTACGAAGAAACGCTCTCGTTCGCCAAGACCGCGCCCGCCGCGGCGCCGCCCGCGTGCCCGTCGATCTGGGTCGCCGAACCGCCGCTCGCGCGCGCGCCGGGTCGCCCCGCGATCACCGCCGCCACGCTCGAACCCGTCGCGCGCGAACTCGGTGGCGTGATCGTCGCCGAGAAGGCGCCCGTCGCTCGCCTCGTCGTCCCGAGCGCCGAGTGGCCGCGCGCCCTCGAGCGCCTCGAGGCGCTCGGCTTCCTGCTGCCCGCCGGTTACCCGCAGCCGCCCGGCGACGCCCCCTGCGCCGCCGCCCGCCTCACGCTCGATCCGTCTTGAACCAGCTCGTTCTGGCCGCTTCGAGGGGCGGGAGTAGACTCGGGCGTCATCGAGGCGCCTAGGCGCCTCGTCATGTCTCACGAAGGACGGGCTCCATGAACGATGTCGCGGAGAAACTCTCCACGTTGCGCCGCGGTCCGGCCGCCACGGTCCGCCGCCGATCGCGTTTCCTCTGGATCGTGATCGCGGTGGTCGTGCTCGCCGTGGCCGCGTTCCTCGCGCGCGGTGCGTTCGGCCAACGCGCCGCCGCCGTCGAAACCGCGCAGCCGACCGTGATCTCCGCGATGCAGGCCGCCGCGGGCCCGCCGCTCTTTTCGGCCTCGGGCTACGTCGTCGCGCGCCGCGAGGCGGTCGTCTCCTCGAAGATCCAGGGCCGCCTGATCGAGTTGCGCGTCGAGGAAGGCGACGACGTGCGCCAAGGCGAGACGATCGCGCGCCTCGAGGACGCGGATTTCACCGCGCAGGTGGCGCGGGCCGACGCGTCGATCGCGCGGGCCGAGGCGGCGATCGCGCGCGCGCGCGCCGATCTCGCGGAGTTCCGCCGCCAGCTCGCGCTGCAAGAGAAGCTCATTGCCGAAGAAGTCGTCTCGGTCGATTCGCGTGATGCCGCGATCTCGCGGGTGACGATCGCCGAGGCCGCGCTGGCCCAGACCGAGCGCGAGCTCGATCTGGCGCGCGCCGAGCGCGGTGTCGCCATCGCGTCGCTCGAGAACACGGTGATTCGCGCGCCATTTTCGGGCACGGTCGTCAAGAAGATGGCCGAGGTCGGCGAGAGCGTCGCGCCGATCCCGCCGGGCGTGAACATCTCGACGGCCTCGGGCGCCATCGTCGCGCTCGCCGATCTCGCGACGCTCGAAGTCGAAGTCGACGTCGCGGAGTCGTCCGTGGCGCGCCTCGCGGTGGAGCAGCCCGCGTGGGTCGTCGTCGAGGCGTTCCCCGATCAGCGCTACCGCGGCTCGCTGCGGCAGATCATCCCCACCGCGGATCGGACGAAGGCGACGGTGATGGTCAAGGTGACGATCCTCGACAAGGACGCGAAGCTCAAGCCCGAGATGAGCGCACAGGTCGATTTCCTCGAGCGCATGCCCGACGTCGATGCGCTGCGCGACGCGTCGCCCGTCGTCGCCGTCCCGCCCGCGGCGATCGCGACGCGCGACGGACGCGAGGTCGTCTTCGTCGTCGAGGACGGCGTCGCGCGGATCCGCCCGGTCGAGACCAGTGACACGCTGCAAGGAGCGGTCGTCGTCAAGTCCGGACTCGCGGGCGACGAAACCGTCGTCGTGCGCCCCGACGATCGCCTGCGCGACGGCGCGGCGGTCGCGGCGCGCTGAGGCGGGGAGCATGGCCGTCGCCGTCGAAGTCGACAACGTCCGCAAGGTCTACCTGCGCGAC
>CAZPJJ010000557.1:0-2401 GCA_964586535.1 uncultured Acidobacteriota bacterium
GAGCTCGCCGAAGGTCGCCTTCTCGCCCTCGCGCCATACGTTTCCCATCTCGAACGATCCACCGACGTAGACGCCGCCGCCGATGCCCGAGGGCAGGCGCGCAATTTGCCGGTAATAGATCAGGCTGCCGAAGTAGAGCTGCGAACCCGAGCGTTCGCCGCGCGGGAAACCCGAGAGAAAAAGGAACCCGCCGATGTCGAAGTCGGCGTAGAGCGGCAGGGTCGAGCCCAGATCGCCGCCGTAGCGTGCCGTGCCGACCCAGGTGCTCTTCCCCAGCGAGAGCGCCTGCAAGGCCTCGATGGAAACGCGGTCGAACTCGTCGTCCGCGCCCATCTCATCGCGCGCGAAGTCGAGGCGCACTCCGGCTGCGATGCCGCGGCGCGGGAAGCGCACGCTGTCGAGCTGGTCGACGGTCGCCTGAAAGCGGTAGCCGCCGGTGTCGCTGTCGAAGGGGATGGTCCCCTCCAGGACCCGCGCCTCGATGTCGATCGTGCCCCGGAAGATCCCAGCGCGGATCTCGCTCGCGTCGCTGATGACGATTCCGACATCGAGAGTCGTCTCGACATCTTGGATGTCGACTTCGATCTGCCCGCCCTCGAGATTGCGCAACTCGACCTCTTGGCCGGTCGCACGCACTCCGGGGTTGACGAAGAGCGCGCCACGGAAATCCAGCGGTTGATACCAGTCCGTCGAAAACTCGTTGACGCTGCCGACTGAGCCGATGGCGCGCCACTCCGCGCCCAGCGCATTGAGCTGATTGCGGCGATAGAGCGCGAGCGCGCGAAAGCGGCCGTCGCCTTCGAGGTCGCTCTCGAGGCCCAGCCCGAAACGCGCGGTGCCAGGCCCCCAGGTCTTCTCGCGCGCGCGGATGACGAGGGTCGTGAAGTCCGCGCTGCGCTCGAGATCGAAATCGACGGTCTCGAACTCGCCGATCTCGTAGATCAGCTCGAGGTCCATCGCGAGCCGCGCGATATCGAGCGGCTCTCCCACCTTGGTCTCGAGGCGATGGAGGACTTGCCGTTCGTCGACACGTTCGACGCCGGTGACGCGGATCGCATCGATCTTCATGCTCGTCGCGGCGGGTAGCGCGCGGTGGCGCGCGATGTGAGCGGCCCACGCCGGTTCGTCGACGCTGAAGCGCGCGAGATCGCCCGCGGCGGCTCGCGCGGCGTCGGCGCCCCGTTGGCGTAACTCCTCGCCGCTCGTAAAGTCCACGGACGTCAGCTCGCCGAGATCGGGCAGCAGCAGCAGATCCTGCTCGCCGAGTAGCGCGCGCTGCTCGTCGATGTAGCGCTGCGTGAGCACTTCGAAGGACTGCATCGCGATCTCGAACGCGCTGCGCTCGCGGTCGATGTCGCGCAGGGGCGTGCTGATGTCGACCGCGATGATCCGCTCCGCGCCGAGTTCCTTGGCGACCGACACCGGAAGGTTCGCTTTGACGCCGCCATCGACCAGCAGCCGGTCGCCCATCTCGACCGGCGTGAACGCTCCGGGCACCGCCATGCTCGCGCGCATCGCGTCGACGAGGCTCCCGCGCTCGAGCGCGATCGTCTCGCCGGTCTTCAGATCCACGGCCACCGCGCGGTAGCGAAACGGCAGGTCATCGAAGTCCTGAGCGCCGGGCGCGTGGAGCGTCAGGCGCCGCAGCAAGAATCCGAGCTTCTGGCCCGCGATCAGCCCCGCGGGCAGTTTCAAGCCCTTGCGGCTCACGCCGACCTCGAAGCCGAAGAGCGCGAGCTGGTCCTCCCGCTTGCGTCGATACGACGCGTTCTTGCGCTCGGGGCGGTCGTTGAAGAGGTCCTCCCAATCGACGGCTTCCAACTCGCCGCGCAGCTCTTCGGGCGAGCGCCCGCTCGCGTAGAGGCCGCCGATGACGGCGCCCATCGACGTGCCAACCACCATGTCGATCGGGACTCGCAGTTCCTCCAGGACTTCCAGCACGCCGAGGTGGGCGATGCCGCGCGCGCCTCCTCCCGAGAGCACGAGTGCGGTTACCGGGCGCGTGTGCTGCGCCGTGCGTTCGGCGGGCGGCGCGACGGCCTCGCCAGCGAGACCTCCCCGGCCGCAGAGCGCGACGAGCAGCAGGCCCGCCACGAGGCATGTCCGGCGGAGAGGCGGAGGGCGAAGGCCATGGCGGAGGCCGGGGCGGGGGGGGAGGCGTTCCATCGATACTCTCCGGATCTGCGAAGCGGAGTGCGGGCCAACCGGCGCGGATTCTACTGTCCTGCCGTCGGCGGGGACTCGCGCTACCCTCACGGCTCCGGGGCGAGTGACCATTTCTGGGAGCGAACGTGACCTCAGGAGCCACAGGCAGGATCCGCGCGATCGGGCTCGACCTCATGAGCACGATCCTCTACGACCCCTACCGCGAGGCCCTCGTGGCCGCGACGGGTATGGCCCT
>CAZPJJ010000558.1:0-2375 GCA_964586535.1 uncultured Acidobacteriota bacterium
GACGTCACCGTCGCCGATCTTGATGTCGCCTTCGGGGACCACGATGGTGACCTTGCCGTGCTCTTCGACGCTAATCTTCATGGTTCGTCTCCTCGCAGACGCGCGATGCTAGCACGAAAGCCCGGGGGCGACTCAGCGCTCCAGGACGAGCCGCAACAGCGTTGGGTCGGGATGGCCGCGATGCTCGCAGGTGACGAGCCGGTGGCCGGGGCGGCGTGCCCCGCGCGCGGCCAAACACTGGTGCTCGGCCTCGACGCGGACGACGACCGCCCGCGGCGCGAGCGCGCTCGCGAGGGCGTCGGCGATCGCCGAGGTGAGTTGTTCCTGCAGGGTCAATCGCCGCGCGAGGACGTCGATCGCGCGCGCGATGCCGCCGATTCCCACGTGGTGCTGCGCGGGCTCGTAGCCCACCCGGACCGTCCCCGTGTAGGGCAGGAGGTGATGCCCGCAGAGCGACGTGAAGTCGACGTTTTCGAGGACGACCGGCCCGACGGCACCCGGGCACGGAACCGGCTCGAGATGGGCCAGCGGATCCTCGCCGTAGCCCGCGGCCAGATCCGCGAGATAGGCCTCGGCGACACGCTCGGGGGTGCGCGCGATCATTTCGGCGAGACCGGGGTGCTTCGCGACGTCGACTCCATCGAGCAGGCCGTCGAGGAAGAGCCGGATACCCTCGTGCATCTTCTCGCGGTGACTCATCGGAACCTCCGTCCGTTCGAGCATTCTCTCGAGAGCCGGCGTCTACGTAGGCTCGCCCTTGTAGAGAACCGAAGCGCCCTCGACCTCGTAGAGCTCGATCGATTTCATGCCGGGCACCCGGCCCGCCAGCGCGTTCCAGATCCAGACGGCGATCCACTCGGCCGTCGGGTTCTCCATCTTGTCGTTGAGATGGTAATGGTCGAGCTGCGAGAGCACGCGCTCGCCGACGATCTCGTCGAGGTCGCCGAAGTCCATGACCATGCCCTGGTAGGGCTCGATAGGGCCTTCGAGTTCGACGATGAAGCGGTAGGAATGGCCATGCAGACGCTGGCAGCGGCCCGGATGGCGCGGCAAGAGATGGCTGGCCTCGAAGGTGTAGGTGCGGCGCAGGATCACGGTGCAATGTCCTCCCGGCCGAGCGTCACCTCGACGCCGACCGTATCCACCATGCCGTCGAGAACGGGCGTCTCTTTGTCGACCGAGACGCGGACGCTCTTCGCCGGATAGGCGGCCAGTAGCTCGCGCGCGATGCGGACCACGAGGGTCTCGATCAATCGGAACGAATTGCCGCGCCCGATCGCCACCACGAGTTCATGGACCCCGCGGTAGTCGATGGCGTCGGCGATCCGGTCCGTGCGCGCCGGCTGCTCGATGTCGGTCTCCATCTCCACGTCGACGCGATAGCGCACGCCGATCTGCCGTTCGAGCTTGGTCAGCCCGTGGAACGCGTGGAAACGGATGCCTGAGACCTTGACCCGGCCGAGCATGGGGGATGGCACCTCCGAGCCCGGCAGGCTACCCCCGCCGTCCGAGGGCGGCAAGAGAGCTCGAGCACGGAGGGAGCGTAGCCCGGGACCGGAATCCCGCCAGGAGGGAGGTCAGCGCACGACGTAGCGGTCGATGAGCGCCTGGGTCGTGGTGAGCAACTCGAGCCGTCCCGCGAGCTGCGCGCGGTCGCCGCCGGAGTCGAGCGCCCGCAGGACCCGGCTCGTGGCGAAGGGAACGATGCCGGCCCCTTCCGCGAGGCGAAGCTGCTCGCCGCCCTCCCGGCGATCGATCTGCTCGGGGAGCGCAGGAGCACCGAAGAAGATCGGCGTGGCCGCGAGATCGACGACCCCGGGCACGATCGCCACGACGCGGCCCGAAGCGGCGTCGTGCGAGACGCGCCACGCGGGACGGTCGCCCACGTAGAGCACGGGCTCGGCGACGGCGCGCGGCACGAGGTACGCGGGGTCGACGGCGAGGACCACGATCATGCCCTCGCCGATCGCGCCCACGTCTGCCGCCCACGCGAAGCGCACTGGCTCGCGCAGCGTGAAAGCGCGCGCATAGAGCAGGTCGGCCACGGGGGCGGGCGTCGCGGGAAGCACCGCGCGGGCCATGGTGCTCGATTCGGTTTCGGGCTCGGCGGCGCGCACCGCGCCCGGAAACGAGGCGGCGAGCCCCAGGGCGAAGAGCGCACGGAAGCAGGCGTAGCGCGTGGTCATCGTCACTCCCTCACCAGCTCGACGTCGTCGATCGCGACGCGGCCTTGCGCCGACCCGAAGCTCGCGCCGAACTCGAAGCGCACGGCGCGCACGTCCGTGAGATCGAAGGTCGGACCGTTGCGCGTGAAGTCCGTGAGCCTGATGCGGATCGTCTCGAACTCGTTCTGCCAGCCCGCGCCGGCGCCGAAG
>CAZPJJ010000559.1:0-2368 GCA_964586535.1 uncultured Acidobacteriota bacterium
GCCTCGTCGAGGCGACCGCCGGACGCGCGCGGGTCAGTGTGGAATGAGCGTCGTGTGGGCGGGTGAGATCTTCTTGAGCGAGCCGTTCTTGAAGCGGATCGTCACGAAGGTCCGCTGCGCGCGTCCCTCGACCATCATCACGATGCCCGGGCCGTACTTCGGATGCGAGACCGTCATGCCGACGCGGAACGTCGCGCCTTGGCCGCCGTCCTCCGACTCGTAGACGATCTGACCCGAGCGCCGGTCGATCCCCGCGGCGTGAGTGCTTGCGGGACTCGCGGGTGTGCTTCGCGGCGCCCCGCTCGCGGCGGCGTAGGGACGCGCGGCCGTGCCCGGCGCGCGGCCGAGCGACGTGGATGCCGAGCTCAGCGGCGTCGCGGCGGCGTCGCCGGTGTGGGTAGCGACGTCCGCGGGGAGCTCGGCCAGAAAGCGCGAGGGCCTCGTGAACGCGACCTGCCCGAAGGTCGAGCGGAAGCGCGCGTGCGTGAGCACCAGCCGCTGGCGCGCGCGCGTGATCGCCACATAGCAGAGGCGCCGCTCTTCTTCGAGGCCGTCGGCGTCGTTGGCGGACCAAGGGTGGGGGAAGAGGTCCTCGTTCATGCCGACGACGTAGAGCGCGTCGAACTCGAGCCCCTTCGCGGCGTGGATCGTCATCAGCGAGGGGCCGCGCGCGCCCTGGACGTCGTCGGTGTCCGAGCGCAGCGAGACGCGGTCGAGGAAGCCCGCGAGCCCGTTGAGCGCGCCGGCCTCGTCGTGTTCCTTGGCGGCGCTGACGAGTGCGCCCAGGTTCTCGACGCGGCTTTCGTAGTCGTGGGGATGCGCGCGCTGCAGGTAGGGCACGAAGTCGATCGCCTCGAGCACCGACTGCACCGTCCCGGCCGTCGACGTGCGGCGCGTGAGGTCGCCTAGGTCCCGAAGCGTGTCGATGAACGCCTGGAGGGCGCGCAGCGAGCGCGAGGGCAGCGCGTCGGGCTGGCCGAGTACCGTCAGCGTGGCGTCGTGGAGCGAGACGCCGGCGCGCCGGGCCTCGGCCTCGACCACCTCGAGCGTCCGGTCGCCGAGCCCGCGCGGCGGCGTCGACGACGCGCGCAGGAAGTCCTGGTCGGACGCGGGATGCACCAGCAGCCGCAGCCACGCGAGCAGGTCTTTGATTTCCTTGCGGTCCCAAAAGCGCAGCGAGCCCACGACCCGGTAGGGGACGTTGCGCGCCATGAGCCGGTCTTCGAGCAGGCGCGAGGTCGCGTTGGTGCGGTAGAGGATCGCGAAATCCTCAAGCGGGATCGCCTGCTCGCGGGCCGTGCGCAGCATGTCGTCGACGACGAAGTCGGCTTCGGCGCGGTCGTCGTAGGCAAGGTGGACGCGCACCTTCTCGCCCTGCCCGGCGTCCGTCCAGAGTGTCTTCTCGTGACGCTGCGCGTTGTGCGCGATGACCCCCGCGGCCGCGGCGAGGATGTTCCCTGTGGAGCGGTAGTTCTGCTCGAGCTTGACGACCCGCGCGTCGGCGTAGTCGCGCGTGAAGTCGAGGATGTTGCGGATGTCGGCGCCGCGGAACGCGTAGATCGACTGGTCTTCGTCGCCGACCGCGCAGACGTTGCGATGCTGCGCGGAGAGCGCGCGGATCAAGCGGTACTGGATCTGGTTCGTGTCCTGGTACTCGTCGACCAGCAGAAAGCGCGTGCGCTGGGCGTAGCGCTCGGCGATCTCGGGATGGCGCGCGAAGAGGCGGATGACGCGCACGAGGAGATCGTCGAAGTCCATCGCGCCCGCGCGCTGCAGGCGGCTCTCGTACTCGCGGTAGACGTCCGAGAGCGTGCGCTCGTTGAAGCCCCGCGCGTGGGCGAGGGCCTCGTCGGGATCGGCGAGTGCCGTCTTGGCCTTCGAGATCCACGAGAGAACTTGCCGCGGTGGGAAGCTCTTGTCGTCCAGCGAGCGGTCTTTGATGATCGCGCGGACGATGGCGAGCTGATCGGCGCTGTCGTAGACGACGAAGGTCGGCGGATAACCGGCGGCGAGCGCGTGCGCGCGCAGCACGCGCAGACCGAAGGCGTGGAAGGTGCCGACGTACGCACCGTGGAGGCCCGCGCCGAGCAGGTGCTCCGCGCGCTGGCGCATCTCGCCCGCGGCTTTGTTGGTGAAGGTGACGGCGACGAGCTCGCGAGGGTCGATGCCCTCGTGCCCGACGAGATAGGCGATGCGGTGCGTGATGACGCGCGTCTTGCCCGAGCCCGCGCCCGCGAGGATCAGCAGCGGGCCGAGGACGTGAGTGACCGCCTCGCGTTGCGGCGGATTGAGGCGGGCGAGAACCCGCTCGACATCGCGCATCGGATCTCCAAGGGGGGCGCGGCCTCGTGACGGCGCCGCGCGTGGA
>CAZPJJ010000560.1:0-2364 GCA_964586535.1 uncultured Acidobacteriota bacterium
GGCTTTCTTCCTGGGCAAAGAAGTAGAAGAGAAGCCCCGTTTTCGTGAAGATCATGGGGCTCACGGTTCAAGGTCACCATTCGCCACGATGACACGGTTCCTGTCTGCCGAACGTTCCGGTTCAGGGACGGGCCGCGCAGCGGACCGTCCGCTGCTACCGAGTGTTAGGCGTTCTTCTCGTGCTCATAGGATCAGCGTGCGGCGGCGTGGAAAGTAGCCGACGCTTCGATTGCTCAGAATCGCGTTGCCGACAATGCCCTCCGTGCTCGCCATCACCAGGGTCATGCCGAGCAACTCGGGTAAGGCGCCGCAGCGGAGAGTGAACGAGACTCCGCCGAGCGAGACTGGAACCTTGTGCGTATCGCTCTCGAACTGACCAAAGCCAGGATAGAAGTCGGTGACCCTGCCAGCGGACGGAAACTTCGCGAGTGAGTCGTCCTGAAAGTAGGAAATCTGAGCGCCGGTGTCGAAGAACATCCGGAAGTCGCGGCCGTCGACGCAAGCCGTGACGATGGGGATGCCCATGAACTCGTCCAAGTGAACGGGCTCGCCGCTGTGCGGCAGCTCGGCACTCGAAACGGTGAGCCTGCCGCCTGTAGTGTCGAAAAGGTGGTCGAAGCGACCAAGAACGTCTGCGCCGAGAAGACCGACGCAAGGCACGCCGACGAACTGCGAGAGTGTCGCGGCGGTAAGGCCAAGGTAACTCGTGCCAAGGCTGAATTGCTCGCCAGCGATGGTGAGTCTGCGCGATGTGCCGAAGCTGCTGGGTGCGCCTGTGTCGAGCAGCCATAGCTCGCCGTTCAGCTCAATGAAGAGGTGTCCATCCCGAAGCTGAAGCGGAAGAGTGCTCATCAGCTTGCCTTCGCAGAACGCTCACGAGTATCAGACGTAACTGCGATCATGGATATTCCTGATCGAGCCTTCACCAGAACGGGAACTGCGACCGTCAGACACCCGACTCGCGTTCCTGGCTCAGAGGGCCGCTCCGTCACATTCGGTGAGGACTGAGCTACGCGTACAGCATGTCGTGATCCTGAGCCATGCAGAGGCATCCGCCTCGCGCCGACCCGGCGGGCGTTGCAGCAAGCGCCGCTTCGAAGATCTCGGTTCAGCCGGATGAGTCGATCGACAGACGCACACATAGCCGAATCGCACTCCCAAGAAGCTATGCTAATCGGGATCGAGCCGAAAGTGCAACGGCATGCGAGACGGTGGATTCGGGGCGCTGCCGGCGAGGGCGTATCCGATATGAAGCACCGCGGGAAATGGCCGCGCGCAACGAGATGCCCTGGTTCGCGGAGGTGCTGGTGGCGAATAGTGCGGCGCGAGAACTCGTCTGGCTACACATCGATTCAGCCCAGCAGCCGACGGGCGACGATCCTCGTCTTCTTCCGTCGCCGTGTAACGGTGTCGATCAAGCTGTCGCGAGGGGCAGCACCGTCCGAAGGGGCTCCAGTCGAGGCCAAGTCTACCGTTCACTCAATAAGCACCTCGGAGATGGCGGCTGCCAGGTCGCGCAGCGCCTGACTCCGCGGCTGTGGAAGGAGATCTTTGCCCAGGATCCGTTCCTATTCGCTGCTCGACCGGCAACGGAAGAATGCCGCTCCGTGACCGCTTGCGAGCGAAACGGAGACCATCTGCCCCCAACTGCGGGCAGCGCACGATGCCGGGATGGTCGGCCGCGAGCGACTTGATGAAGTCGAAGGCTTCTTCGACGAGGGGAGCGAGGACCTGGCCTCGATCGACGGGCCGCGACGCGACCGGAACAAGTCTTGATTGATCTTCCACGAACGCGTCGAAATGGTCCAGCTTCAGGCCGTCAAACGTTACCCCGCAGTGCTCGACGCGAGACTCCTGGCATTCGGGGAGATCGCGGCGCTGCCGCTGCAGGAAGAGTGGGAGCGGTTTCATCTCTTGCCGAACGACTGCTCGAGGCGGGGTGGCAGGCTGCCCGCGTGGAGGGCGCCGATCCGAACGAGCTAGTCCACGCCGCACTCCGCAACGCGGCACGGGTGCAGCCGTGACGGCGCCGCTCGCGGTGTCGATGGCCGAGGCCGCGCGCCTGTGCGGCGTCTCGGTCAGGACTCTCTGGCGCTTCGTCGAGCGAGGCGATCTCGCCGTCTGCAGGATCTGCAGGCGGACCGTGGTTCGCGTTGCTGAGTGCGAGCGGTGGCTCGCCGCGCACGAAGAGCGCAGATCCACTCTGAGCATTCGGGAAGCGAGCGATGACGACGGGGAATGAAGCCGCCTGCCCACTGGTCCCCACTTGGTTCCCGTATGGTTCCCGTGACGCCGAAACACCGTCCGGCGGTCTCGCGCGGCCTCTTATAAGTTGTTCATTTTAGGGGATTTGCTGGAGCCAGA
>CAZPJJ010000561.1:0-2362 GCA_964586535.1 uncultured Acidobacteriota bacterium
TCGCGGCGCCACGCACGGTGCGCCCCACGAAGGCCGCGATTCACGGCACCGCGATCCGGTCGCCATAAATGGGCCCCTACCAGAGCGTTCGCGGCGCAACGCATGGCGCCCCTACCAGAGCGTTCGCGGCGCAACGCATGGCGCCCCTACCAGAGCGTTCGCGGCGCAACGCATGGCGCCCCGTCAAGAGCGTTCGCGGCGCATCATGGCGCCCCATCGAGAGCGTCCGCTACGGCATTCCCAGCTCAGGGGCACACGTTCTGGGAGCGGTCGCGCTCGTCACCGGTCGTGCTCGAGCCGCCGGGGCTCTCGACGCCGTCGATGCGGCCCGTCACCAGGATGTAGCTGCTGCCCGCTGGAACCAGCGTCGAGGGAAGCGACGAGACGAGCCGGCTCGGGCCAGCGGCCGCGGTGGGCGCATCGCAGACCTGCTCGCCCTGTGTCGCGCTGCCGTGGGTGAACGTCCCGCCCTGCGCGAGCTCGCCGAGGCTGCCGAAATACACGTTGTAGAGCTCCGACGAGGCGAGCGCGTCGAATGACACGTCGAGGCCGCCGCCGCTCGCCGCCTTCGCGACGAGCAGGTTCGCGATCTCGGCGGGGCGCGCTTTCTCGATGCCGTAGACGTCGAGCCACACGGCATCGACGACGACGCGGTAGTTGTCGCCGCTCGTGCCGGCGACGGGCGCGCTGGCGACGCGGATCTCGGTGGTGCCGAGTTCAGCGCGGGTGAGCGCGGGCCACTCGTAGCCGCGGCCGTCGGCGCTGGGGAGGGGGTTCTTGGTGAGCGTCGCGCTGGCTTCTCGGTTGCTCGCGACGTTGGGGCGAACGAGCAGCTTCGCGCTCGGATAGTCGGGATCGTCGGCGGGAGCATTGGGCCCGCCGCCGCCGACGATCGGCGTGTAGAAGTTCCAGTCGAAGGGCGTGAACGAATGCCCGACGGGCGCGCGGAAGGATCCGTCGACCGACGCCTCGATGCGATAGAAGTCGTCGGTGACCGTGCCCGTCGTGCGATAGCGCACGCCCGCGACGACGCGGACGGGGACGAGTTCGTCGTACCAGGTGGGGAATCCCGAGAAGCGCACTTCTTCGCCGCCGATGCCGAGGCCGATCGATGCGCCGAGTCCGCCGTCGTCGCCGTCGAGTGCATTCGCGCCGTCAGTGATCGATGCTCCCGAGCGCGCGTCCCATGCGGTGGGGTAGAGCCGGCGCACGAGCCGCAGATAGCCGTGATCAGCGCCGGTGATCTGCGTCGCGCCGAGGCCGTCGCGAGGCCCGAGGCTGGCGCCGCCGATCGACTCCCAGACTTTCTCGCGAATCGTGCGATAGCCCGATCCGCGCGGATGGATGCCGTCGAGGAAGAGGCAGATCTCGTCGCGGAAGCCGTTGCAACCGCCGGCGAGATCTTCGTGCGCGAACTCCGCGTAGACCTCGGCGTTGGTGACGCGGCGCGCCTGGCCCCACGCGAGGTCGCGCAGGATCTGATTGAGGATCGGCAGCCACTCGTTGTGAGCCGTCGACGAATTGCACTGGTAGGCGAGATTGTCGTAAAGCGTGTTGAGCTCGATCGCCGCGCCGGGAAGCTCCGACACGAGCGCAGCGAGCACCTCTTGCAGGTTCTGCCGCGAGTCGAGCAGCTCGTTGACGAAGCGGTTGATCTGCGCCTGCGTCGGCGGATCGTCTTCGGGTTCGTCGTTGAGCAGGTCGTTGCCGATCATCGAGATCGTCACGAAGTGTGGGTTGGCCTCGATGACGCGGAACACGTTGTTGAGATCGTTCGTCTCGTCGACGAGCAGATCGTCGCTGTGCTCGCCCTTGACCGCCGCCTCGTCGAGATTGACCTGGCCCGAAGGGCTCACGCAGCGTAGCCGGTCGCGCACTTCGCGTGAATAGAAAAAGCTCGACGTGTCGAAGCAGGAGTTCCAGTTGTAGGCGATCGAGTCGCCGATGCCCGTGTAGCGCACGGTGCCGTCGAGCAAGCGGTCGAGCAATTCCGGCGCGCCGCCGAAGCGCCGCACGCCGGTCGGCCGCGAGTAGCCCGCGCTGCCGTCGAGGCGCTCGTCCGTGCGCGCGAGCGTGCGCCGCCAGCCCGGCGGATCGTCGATCGCGATGAGATAGCAGCCGTTGCCCGGCGCGAAGGTGAACGTGCCGTCGGCGGGAGTCGCGAGCGTCTGATCGAAGCGCACGTCGCCCGCGTCGATCTTGCCATAGAGGCGCACGCCAATGCCCTCGAGCGCTTCTTCGCCGGGGTCGCGCAGGCCGTCGGCGTCGCGATCGTGGAAGACGATTCCCGATACTTGCGCGTGGGCCGCGGGCGAGAACGCGGCGATCGCGGCGAACGCGAGCGCGAGAGCGGCAGAGGCGA
>CAZPJJ010000562.1:0-2360 GCA_964586535.1 uncultured Acidobacteriota bacterium
AGCTCCCGATGTCCTCGATCTCGCGCGGATGGACCGCATGCGGAACCTCGTAGCTGCGCCACGTCACGTCGAGGCCGCAGCCCCGCAAGCGCTCCGCCGCGTCTTCGCCTCCGGCGAACGGCACAATGGGATCGAACGCACCGTGCGCCACGAACGCCGGCAGCTCGCGGCTTGCCGCGTTCGCCTCGGCGGCCATCGTCTCCGGGAGCACGACGTAGCACGAGAGCGCGATCAGGCCGAGCAGGCGTTGCGGGTAGCGCAGCGCCGCGTGAATCGCGATCGCCCCGCCCTGCGAGAAGCCCGCGAGAACGATGCGCCGAGCGGGGACGCCGCGCTCGATCTCGCGCGCCACGAGGGCGTGGACGCGGGCGCTGGAGTCGCGGATGCCCGCCTCGTCGCTCGACCGGGCTTCGAGCGCGAGGTCGACGATGTCGTACCACCCGCGCATCACTGCCCCGCCATTGATCGTGATCGGCCGGCGCGGCGCGTGCGGAAAGACGAAGCGCACGCGCACGTCCTCAGGTAGCGCGAGTTCGTCGACGATCGGCAGGAAGTCATAGCCGTCGGCGCCGAGCCCGTGCAGCCAGATCACGGAGAAATCCGCGCCGCTCTTGGCACCCGCCTCGATCGTTTCGAGCATGTCGTGCATGGCGGACTCAGCTCGTGCGGCGGTGCACGTGCGTGGCGGCCGCCTGGTCGGTCGGCATGAGCAGTATCTCCTCGACGTTCACGTGCGGCGGGCGCGTCACCGCCCAGACGATCGCGTCGGCGATGTCCTCGGCGCGCAGTGGGGACGTGCCCTCGTAGACCTTGCGCGCGCGCTCGGCGTCGCCGTCGAAACGAACGAGCGAGAACTCGGTCTCGAGCAGACCCGGATCGACCGAAGTGACGCGAACCCCGCGCCCCAGCGTGTCGAGGCGCATCGCGCGGTTGAGCGCGTGGACCGCGTACTTGGTGGCGCAATAGACGTTGCCGTTGGGGTAGACCTCGTGCCCCGCGACGCTGCCGACGTTGACGACGTGCCCGCGCCCGCGCGCGATCATCCCCGGCAGCACGAGGCGCGTCATGCTCAGCAAGCCGTGGACGTTCGTCTCGAGCATGCGATCCCAGTGATCGAAGCTGCCCTCTTGGATCGGCGCGAGCCCGGCCGCGAGCCCGGCGTTGTTGACGAGGATGCCGACGGCCTCCCACTCCGTTCCCGCGAGACTGGCGACGGCGCGCTCGACCGCCGCGCGATCGCGCACGTCGAACGCAAGCGCATGGCAAACGCCTTCGCCGTGAGCGCGCTCGAGTTCGGCGCGAAGCGCGAGCAGGCGCTCTTCGCGGCGCGCCGTAACGATGACGCGCGCACCCTCCGCGGCGAGGGACCGCGCCGTCGCGTTGCCGATTCCCGAAGAAGCGCCCGTGACGAGCGCGATCGTGCCCGATAATCTCGCCATCGATCCTCCCGCGTGCCGCGGCCGAGCGAATCGCCGCCCGCCGACCGCGGCAGGCTACCCGCGCAGGCGCGCGGTGGCCAGCAAGCCGAGCAGCGCGAGACCCGCGAAACAGACATAGAGCCCCGCATCGCCCAAGGGCGCCGCGAGAGCGCCCGCGAGCGCAATGCCCCCGCCGACGCCGATCCCGTACGCGGCCATCGAGACGAAGGTCTGTCCCAGGGCCTTCGTCCCGTCGGGCGAGAGCTCGTCGGCGAGTTGCACCGTCGTCATGTGCAGCAGCGCGAAGGTCGCCGCGTGGAGAAGCTGTACGAGGGCGAGCCCCGCGAGCGGTAGCGGCAGCGCCGAGATCCCCCAGCGAAGGGCGGCGGCGGCGAGCGCGATGCGAAGCGCCGTGACAGGCCGCAGCACGCCGAGCACGCGCGGCGAGAGCGCCATCATTGCGATCTCGGCGACCACGGCGAGCGCCCAGAGCGCGCCGACGGTCGTCCCGTCGTAGCCGCGGTGGCCGAGTTGGATCGTGTAGAACGCGTAGTAGACGCCGTGGCTCGCCTGGCCCAGTGCCGCCGCGACGAGCAGCGGCAGGAACGACGCCCACGGCAGCCGCCCAGGCGCGCTTCCGGTCGGACGTGGCGCAGCGACCGGCCCGCGCGGCAGCGCGAGCGCGACGATCCCCGCGAGCCCGAGCGAGAACGCAATGACGAGCGGCACCGCGTCGAGCCCGAGGCGATCGACGACCGCCCCCATGCCGAGCGCCGCGACGATGAAACCGAGCGAACCCCAAGCGCGGACACGCCCGTAGCGCTCGCGGCGGCCCGCGAGGGCCCTGAACGTCAGCATCTCCGCCAGCGGAAAGACCGGCACGACCAGCACGCCGTGCACGACGAGCAGCAGCACGAGCGGGCCGTATTCCAGGGACGCCGA
>CAZPJJ010000563.1:0-2358 GCA_964586535.1 uncultured Acidobacteriota bacterium
TGTTCGGCCACGAGCGCGGCGCCTTCACCGGCGCCGAGGCCGCGCGCCGCGGGCTGGTCGAAGCGGCCAACGGCGGCACGCTTTTTCTCGACGAAATCGGCGACATGCCGATGGCGATGCAGGTCAAGCTGCTGCGCTTCCTGCAGGAGCGCCGCATCCGCCGCGTCGGCGGCAATACCGAGATTCCGATCGACGTGCGCGTCCTCGCCGCGACGCACCAGGATCTCGAGGATCTCGCCCGCTCGGGGCGCTTTCGCGAGGATCTCTACTACCGCGTCCACGTCATCGAGGTGCGGATGCCGCCCTTGCGCGAGCGCATCGAGGACATCCCGCAGTTGACGCAGCTCTTCGTCGCGCGTCACGCCGAGCGCATGGGCCGCCCCGCCCCCGCCCTCGATCCCGCGTTCGTCGCGGCCCTCGCGCGCTACTCGTGGCCGGGCAACATCCGCGAACTCGAGAACGTCGCCGAGCGCTCGGTCGCTCTCACGAGCGGCGACCGCCTCACCGCCGACATCCTGCCGCAAGAGATCACGGGTGCGATGCCCGCCGTGCACGCCGGCAAGGTCGCCATTCCCGAGGGCTTCGATCTCGAGAAGCACCTCGATGACGAGCGGCAGCGCTTCATGGCCGCGGCGCTCGACGTGACGGGCGGCGTGCAGAAGCGGGCAGCCGAAGCGCTCGGCATGACGTTCCGCTCGTTCCGCTACTTCGCGAAGAAGTTCACGCTCGTCGATCGCAGCGAGGACCAAGACGACGGCGACGCGGACGTCGACCTCGAGGACAGCCCCACCGGCCCGCGACGGAACGGTTCCCGGCCACCCCGGTGACGCACAGTGTCACCCTGGCGTGGAAGGGTGACCATGGGCTGTCACTTTCGGCATCGCGAGACGATCGGACAATATGGCAAAGTCTTATTTAGCAATGGTTTAAATTCATCAGGCGCCCTGCTCGGGGAGTGGCATCGGGATTGCTTCCCTCTGGGCGTCAGCACTCTTGAGGAGGAACATCCTGATGCTGCGGAACAAGGAACGTGGATTCACCCTGATCGAACTCCTGATCGTCGTCGCGATCATCGGCATCATCGCCGCCATCGCCATCCCGAACTTGCTGAATGCCATCGACCGCGGTCGCCAGAAGCGCACCATGGCCGACATGCGCAGCATCGGTACGGCCGTCGAGAGCTACGCGGTCGACAACAACTTCTACCCGGTCTCGGGTGGTGGCGACGTCAACGGCGAACTCTCCGCTCATGTCGAGCCGATCTACATCAAGACGCTGCCGAACCAGGACGGCTGGCGCAACGACATGCAGTACAACACCGACGCCGAAGGCAGCGACTACACGATCCAGGCCTACGCGAAGGCCGGTGCGGATGACGGCTGCACCGCCGGCACCGCCACCAGCAGCTTCGAAGACGACATCTGCTACAGCGCGGGCTCCTTCACCCAGTGGCCCGAAGGCCGCCAGGAGTAAGCACTCCGCATCGAGATTCCGGGGCGCGGACGGAGGACCGGACGCGCCCCGGTTTCTTTTCTGGGGGAATGAGCGAGATGAAGAGCGAGTCCCATCGCGCGCCATCACGCCGCTCGTCGCGCGGTTTCACGCTCGTCGAGTTGCTCATCGCCGTCGCCGTCATCGGCATCCTCGCGGCGATCGCTCTCGTCAACTTGATGGATGCGCTGCAGCGCTCGCGGCAGAGCCGCACGATGGCGTCGATGCGCAATCTCGGGTCGGCCGTGCAGGCCTACGACAGCGACAACAGCTTTCTGCCGCAGAACGGACTCACGGCCCAGGAACTGGTCACCGTCCTGCAGTCCAACGGCCTCTTCCAGAACGTCGAGTACGAAGACGGCTGGGGCTTTTCCTTCCAGTACACGGCGAACGGCACGAACTACTCGCTCGAGAGTTACGGGGCCGACGGCGCCGATGGTCCCGCCGACATGACGCGCGAGACGCGGACCGACTATCGCAACGACATCGTCCTCGTCGACGGCCGCTTCGTCGCTTCTCCCGAAAACTGATCGCCCGCGCTTCCGCGGGGCTCGCCGCTCGCGCAGAATGACGCGCGCATGAGAGCCTCCGCCCGGGAAACGCTCGCAGGGGCCTGCCTCGCGTCCGCGGCGGGCCTCGCCATGGCGATGCCTCCCGAAGTCCACGCGATCAGCGGTCCCGCGCTCGCGATTCTCCTGCTCGTGGGCCATCTCTGCGCGCGCGGTCCGTTGCCGTTCGCGCCGGTCGTGGCCACGCTCGCGCTCGCCGCGCTCAACGCAGCGGCGAGCCTCGCACCGGGCGTGACGACCGGCCTTCTGCCGCGCGCCGCATTCGCGGTCGCGGCTTTCGCGCTCGCGTGGCGGCTGG
>CAZPJJ010000564.1:0-2354 GCA_964586535.1 uncultured Acidobacteriota bacterium
AGCGAGATCGAGTTGACGACCGGCTTGCCCTGGACGTTTCGCAACGCCGCTTCGATCACCGAGAAGCGCGAGGAGTCGATCATCACGGGAACGCGGGCGATGTCGGGCTCGGCCGCAACGAGCCGCAAGAACGTCACCATCGCCTGCTCCGAATCGAGCAGTCCTTCGTCCATGTTGACGTCGATGATCTGCGCGCCCGCCTCGACCTGCTGGCGCGCCACGTCGAGTGCCTCGTCGTAGCGCCCGGCGGTGACGAGTTTGCGGAATCGCGCGGATCCGGTGACGTTCGTGCGCTCGCCGACGTTGACGAAGTTGCTCTCGGGGCCGATGACCAGCGGCTCGAGACCGGCGAGGCGCGTCTTGCGCGGCAGATCCGGGATAGGTCGCGGGAGAATTCCGCGCACCGCCTCGGCAATCGCGCGAATGTGGTCGGGGCGCGTTCCGCAGCAGCCGCCCGCCATGTTGACGAGCCCGCTCTCCGCGAAGTCGCGGATCAGCGCGGCCATCGTCTCGGGAGTCTCGTCGTACTCGCCCATTTCGTTGGGCAAACCGGCGTTGGGATGCGCGGAGACCCGCGTATCGGCGATGCGCGCGAGCGTGTCGACGAAGGGCCGGAGCTGCCTCGCCCCGAGCGCGCAGTTGAAACCCACCGCGAGCGGCTCGGCGTGGCGGATCGAGTACCAGAACGCCTCGGCTGTCTGCCCCGAGAGCGTGCGCCCGCTCTGATCCGTGATCGTCCCCGAGATCATCAGCGGCAGGCGGACGCCACGCTCCTCGCCAAGCTCGGCGATCGCCACGAGCGCGGCCTTCGCGTTGAGCGTGTCGAAGATCGTCTCGACGAGCAGAACGTCCGCGCCTCCGTCGAGGAGTCCGCGCGCCGCCTCGTGATAAGTCGCGCGCAACTCATCGAACGTGACCCCGCGGAAGCCCGGATCGTTGACGTCGGGCGAGAGCGATGCCGTGCGGTTCGTCGGCCCGAGCACGCCGAGCACCCAGCGCACGCGGCCGTCTCGAGAGAGCGCCTCGTCGCAGACCGATCGCGCGAGGACGGCGCCGGCGCGGTTGAGTTCGTAGACGAGCGCCTCGGTTCCGTAGTCGGCTTGCGAGATCCCCGTGGAATTGAACGTGTTGGTCTCGAGGAGATCCGCGCCCGCTTCGATGTACGCGCGGTGAATGCCCCGGATGATCTCCGGCTGCGTGAGCGAGAGCAGGTCGTTGTTGCCCTGGAGCGGACGCGCGTGATCGCGGAAGCGCTCGCCTCGAAACGCCGTCTCGTCCAGCCTGTGCCGCTGGATCATCGTTCCCATCGCCCCATCGATCACGAGGATGCGCTCGTCGAGCGCGGCTTCGAGGGCGGCGATGCGGCTCGGGTCGGGAACGATCATCGGTGGCTCTCCCGCTGGTTCGCGAAACGACGCGGTCGGCCGAGATTATTGAGGGACGCTTCGACGACTGCCACCACCCACGCGAAGCGCGGGGCGTCCGGCGCGACGGCGCGGCGCCCCCCTACCGGGGAATCGCCGCTGATCCGGGCTATAGTCCTCGGCTCGAATCAGGGAGAGTCCATGAGTTCCCGACCCGTTCGCGTTCGCGTCGCCCCCTCGCCCACCGGCGACCCCCACGTGGGCACCGCCTATCAGGCGCTCTTCAATCACGTCTTCGCGCGCCAGAACGGCGGTCATTTCATCTTGCGCATCGAGGACACCGACCAGGCACGGTCCACGCGCGCGTCCGAAGAGGCGATCCTCCGCTCGCTCGCCTGGCTCGGGCTCGCATGGGACGAGGGCCCCGACCGCGGCGGTCCGCACGCGCCCTACCGCCAGAGCGAGCGCACCGAGATCTACCGCGAGCACGTCGCCATCCTACTCGCGAAGGGGCACGCCTACCGCTGCTTCTGCACCAAGGAGCGGCTCGACAGCATGCGCGAGGAGAATCGCGCCAACAAGCTCTTCCCAGGCTACGACAGGCTCTGCCGCGGACTGGACCCGTCCGAGGCGGAGCGCCGCGCCGCCGCCGGAGAGGCACACGTCATCCGCATGAAGGTGCCTACCGAAGGCGAATGCGTCATGCACGACCTGCTGCGCGGCGAGATTCGCAAGGACTGGGAGTCGATCGACGACCAGGTGATCCTCAAGACGGACCGCTTCCCGACCTACCACCTCGCCAACGTCGTCGACGACCACCTGATGGAAGTCAGCCACGTCATCCGCGGCGAGGAGTGGATCAACTCGCTCCCCAAGCACGTGCGCCTCTACGAGATGTTCGGCTGGGAGCCGCCGGTCTTCTGTCACCTGCCTTTGCTGCGCAACAACGACGCGACGCGCTCGAAGCTTTCGAAGCGCAAGAATCCCACG
>CAZPJJ010000565.1:0-2349 GCA_964586535.1 uncultured Acidobacteriota bacterium
GAGGCCGCGATCACCGGTTTCGTAGCGTTGTCCGACGCTGACGGACGCGAGGGCGCGATCGAAATCGAGCGTGGAGTCGTCGTCAAAGCTCGCATCGAGCCAGCCGCCGCCGCCCGTCACGAACCACTCGCCGCGGCCACGGCCGCCGAGCGGCACCTCGACGCCCAGGCGATAAGCGAGGATCTCAGCGTCGCCGCTCGGGCCGGTCACGAGCGTGTCGAGGATCGAGTAGTTGGCGTCGAGGAACACGCCCCACGATCCGGAGAAGCGGTAGAGCCCGCGGACGCCGATCGTGGGCGAGAGGCCGTCGATGAGGCCGGCTTCGCCCTGGACGTGTTCGTCGGGGAAGAGCAGTCCGCCCTGGACCCCGATTTCACCCTCGGCGAGCGCTGCCGGCGCGAACGACAGCAATGCCGCCGCCGCGACGATCACGGCTTTCGTGATCAGGTGGGAACGCATGGTCTTCTCTCCTTCCTGTTCGAGATCGGAATCAGAAGTTGATGACGAGCGACATCGCGAGGATCGTGTCGACGTCGTCGAACTCGAAAAATACGTCGTCGAAGCCCGGGGCCGAGATCGTCTCGACGACGGGTTCGTTGTCGAAGAGCACCGTGTAACTCGCCTTGAGCGCGAGAGTCCGGGTGAGCGTCGCGACGATCGCGGTTTCGGACCGCGCTCGCAGGTCGTCGCTCTCGTCGAGATTCTGATTGACTTCGAGCTCCTGAGTGAACTTCGCTGTCTCGGAGAGCGTGAGTTCGTAGCCCAGGAACCCGCGCGCCGCGGCGAAGTTCGCGTCCGGCGGGATGGTCCCGTCGATGTACGTTTCGTCGACGTACTCGCCGCCCGCTTCGCCGCGCAGCTTGTTGCGGTCGTTCTGGAAGAACACGTATCCCACGCCTGCGCCGAGCACGTAGCGGGAGTCGATACCGGCGAATCGGTTGCGCGCCCACGAGAGCCCGGTGTACCAGAAGAAGCGCTCGTTCACGGGAACGCGAATGCGGCCGCCGAGTCCGTACGCTTCGGCGTTCGTCTCGTCGACTTCCGAGACGACGAGCACGCCCTCGTCGTTGGTCACCGTGCGTGTCGTCTGCTCGGCGCGCAGCGCGAGTGCGTCGATCTCGAGATCGAGACGCGGGAACTTGTAGACGAACTTGTTCGAGAACTTGAAGTTCTGCGTTTCCGAATTGCCCGTGGTCATGACGAAGCCGAACTCCGCCGTGTTGGTCCAAGGCCGCGCGGGAGCGGCGTCTTGTGCGAGGGCGAAAGTTCCGCAGGCAGCGGCCACGACGATGCTGGCGACCAAGAGTCGCCTGATCCTGGACATGCTCCTTGACCTCCCAGTCCGTGAGCGGCCCTGCGACCGATCCGGGAAAGAATAGCCGACAGACGGCGAAAACGAACACTCCCGACGACATCGAGCTCTTTCGACGCTCGGCGAACCTCACCTCTTGGTGATGGGCGAACGTTGCGACCGCGGGCCCCCCGAAGAGGCGAAGGACGCCGACCGGCGCTCCCGCGCCCCCTCCAAACCGCCGGTTCTTATAGCCTGCGTCCCCAACGCCGGCCATCGGGGCATCCCCGAGACAGGGCGGATGCGCGCAAAATGAGTCCGACACCTATATGAACTTTGTGGTAAGTTAAGCGATCCCCTCCGACCACCGAAGGAACGACCAGGACACTCACCACGGCTGATCCGGCAAGGGGGCAGGGGCTGCCCCACGATCTCCCGGGGACGGTCCCCGGGGCGGTGCGGCTCGTGTCGCCGGATCGCGCGGGGCGTTCCTGGATCCGAGAGTCACCGTCATGGACCTGGGCGCAAACGAACTCGACGGCGTCATCTATCTCGACAACGCGGCGACGGTCTTTCCCAAACCGCCCGTGATCCTCGAGCGAGCGCTCGCTCTCTATGCGCGCTACGGCGTCAATCCGGGCCGCTCGGGATATGACCTCTGTCACGTCGCGGGAGATCTCGTTCACGACGCACGAGTGAAGATGACGAAGTTCTTCGGGGGAAGCGATCCCAATCGCCTCTGCTTCGCCAACAACTGTTCCGATGCTCTGAATATCCTGATTCCGGGTCTCGTCCGGCGAGGCGATCACGTCGTCAGCACGGTGCTCGAGCACAACTCCGTCCTACGTCCGCTGCATCATCTGCGAAAAAACGGCGTCATCACATTCGACTTGGTCGATTGCGGCAGCGACTGCCGTGTCGACCCCGAGGACGTCCGGCGGGCCATAACGCCTCGCACGCGTCTCGTGATCGTCAATCACACTTCGAACGTCGTCGGTGCGATTCAGCCGATCGCGGCGATCGGCGCGATCTGCCGCGAGGCGGGAGGTCTCTTTCTC
>CAZPJJ010000566.1:0-2334 GCA_964586535.1 uncultured Acidobacteriota bacterium
TCCGCCCGTGCCCGGAACCTACGTCCGCATGCGGACGCTCTCGCCAACAATCTTCAGGGCACCGTGGGGTAGATGGCGCTCTGGCGGACCGGTACCTTGACGCGCCGACGCTCGGTCATCGGAGTTCTCTCATCGACCTGATTGATGAGCGCGACAGTCTCACACGGCACGGCAATGTCTCTCCTCGCGCAGGCCGCCGCGAGGGTCTGTCCGGCCTGAAGTGTCTCCACGCGGACGACGACGGGCTTCACGCCGAGCACAGCCGCGTCGGTCTCGCGCCGAAATGAGCGCATCGCCGTCTCGAGGAGGGGGCGCACGGTCTCCGCATTGGCCGGAGCCCAGCGGCCGAGAAGCTGGTAGAGCTTCTTGTCGTGCGAGACCCAGCCAGCGTAGAGGCTCGTCTTCTGTCCTTCGGCGCTGGCGATCTCGGCGACACCGAACCACGCGGGCAAGCCTCCCCACTTTTGCGGGCTGCCCTGCAAACTCAAGACGCCCTGCTGTCCACGAACCTTCTCGGCAAGGGCCTCTGGGCTCAACGCACCTTCCTCGCCAGGAACGAGAGTGAGCTGGAAGAGGCCCGTGGTCTGTTCGGCATCGTCGAAGGCGAGGACGGCCTGCTGCGTGTTGACGAACTCCCAGCCCTCGGGAGCCTCGAGGCGGAACGCGAGTTCCGGATGATGGAAGGTGCGCCCACGCACGAACCCATGGCGGGGATCGTCGCCGAAGACGAGCCCTTCGACCCGCGCGAAGAGCGCATCCTCGCCGACCTCGAGCGTCTTCCCTTGTGACTTCGCCTGCTGGACGAGGGGGGCGGCGAGGCGAGCGGTCGTGATGCTGCGCTCCCCCGGGTCGGGATGTGTCGAGAGCCACTCCGGCATCGTGCTCTTCGACTCTGCACTGAGCCGGTCGAGCACTCTCATGAAGCGCGAGATCGCCTGCGGGTCGTAGCCGGCGCGCGCCATGTAGCGGACGCCCAACTCGTCGGCTTCGCGTTCGTTGTCGCGGGAGTAGCGCGTGATGAGCGCGGCAGCGCCGAGTTGCAGCAGGTCCGCGGCACGACCCACGCGGGAGGCGAAGATCGAGGCCACGCCGACGACGCCGCCCAGGACCTGCTGCTTCGCCATCGCCTCGGCGCCGTGGCGCGCGACGACGTGACCGACTTCGTGACCCATCACGCCCGCGACCTCGGCCTCGCTGTTGGCGTGAGCGAGGAGACCGCGCGTTGCGTACACCGGGCCGCCGGGCAGCGCGAAGGCGTTGACGATGGGGCTGTCGAGGAGCGCGAAGGAGTAGGGGTAGTCTGGGCGGTCCGAGACTTTTGCCACGCGCGCGGAAACGTTGGAGAACCACTGCGCGACCTGGTCATCGCCGTAGACGCCGTACTCGGCGCGGATCTTGGGATCCTCGCGTTTACCGATCGCGATCTCGTCCGATTCGGACATGAAGATGAGCTGGCGTCGGCCGGTCGCCGGATTGGTGGCGCAGGCGGCGACGAGCGAGGCGAGTGCGACGGCGAGCACGAGGGCGAAGGCGATCCAGCGCCGGGTTTCCATGGCGGGTCTCCGTGTCGAGGGCGGAGCCTTTATAGCCCGATTCGGGTCCGCCGCGCGACGTCCCTCCACGCCCGCGCGGGCTCGTGTCCATCGTGATGGTCTACGCGAAAAAAAAGCGACCCGGACCGAGGTCCGGGTCGCTCGTGGTGGGGCTCAGGTGAGCCGCCGCGGGATCAGGAGATCACGGGCATCCCGTGATACCGCTGCGGTCCTGTTCGCCCGCCGCGCCGGTGGAGTAGGTGTCACCGGAGTGGCGCGCGAGGTACCAGAACATCGACCCGAGCGACGGAGTGGAGGCGTCCACGGAGGACGTATCGTTGCCGTCGTTCTCGAGGCAGGTACCGCTGGCGAAGTTCGTGCCGGTGCCGCGCAGCGTATCGAAGAGCGCGGGGCAGGCGGACGAAGGATCGGCGGCCCAGTTGATGTTCTGCTTGTTGGAGGCGAGGAGAAGGTTCGAGGTGCGGCAGGTCGGAGCAGCGCCGCCCGTCACGGTGACCGTGACGTCCTGGCTGTCGACGCAGGTGAGGCTGGAGGAGCAGCGCACTTCGACGCGGTAGGTCGTGTCCGAGGCCGGGTTGACGAGAACGAGCGGGTCGGTGACCCAGTCCTTCACGACGGTGCCGGCGGTCAGGTCGAGAACGCGGTACTCGAGAGCGCCACCCAAGCAGGCGTCGGAGTCCGAGAAGCGCGATTCGAGGTAGATGGAACGCCCGGGGGCGTCGCTCGTCGGGTTCGAGTTCGCCGTGTCGACGGCGCCGTCGCCGTCGAAGTCACAGAACTC
>CAZPJJ010000567.1:0-2320 GCA_964586535.1 uncultured Acidobacteriota bacterium
GCCGAGAATCGCGGGCGCCGTGCCCTCGCTCCCCCACGTTCGCACTTCGACGAGTCCTGGACGATGCGTGCCAAGCTCGAGGACGAGGCGACGCGTCTGATCGCTCGCGGGGATGCTCACCGTGGCCGCGGACCAGGACGCACCCGTGCTCGCGGGCGCGAGCGCGATCCATCCCGCCGCTCCGGGATCTACCGTGATGGCGAGCCCGCGCAGCGCGTCCGCGCGGATGTCCGCACGCACGACGTAGGAGCGGCAGCGGCTTCCGGCGGGGCAGGGCCGCTCGATCGCGTCGAGCATGAGCGTGTCGCCCGATCCCTCCTCGGGGTCGCGCTGGCGGACTGCCGCCTCGACGAGCTCGGGGAAGCCGGCGCCAGCCGGCCATGTGAGGCGCAGGAAGCGCGCGCTCGTCGCCGGATAGCGCAGCGCCGAGCCCTGAAGCGCCGCGCTCGCGCCGAGCCGGAAGACGTCCGCGCGAGCGAGATCGCGCCACGTCTTGCCGTCGTCGCTCGCCTCGAGCAGAACGTCCCGCGCGAGTTGCTCTTCCTCGAGCACGACGCGCAGCCGGTCGTGGCGCACGGTCGTCGAGCCGAGGTCGAAGACGAGCCTGTGGCCGCCGCTGGCGAGCGGCTCGATCGCCGTCACCGTCGCGTTCGTCTCGCCTCGCGAATCTTCGATCAGGCGCGCGTCGAGCGTGCGCCCGCTCGCGTCGACGACGCGCCAGCCGTCCTCGGGGAAGCCCCCGCGCCGCCACTCCGGATCGACGGGCACGTTCGTCGTGCCGAGCGGTTCGAGCTCGAGCGGAACGCGCGTCCCGTAGCGGCGCTCTTCGTCGCCCGCGGCGGCCGCGGCCGGTACGAGCACGAACGCGAGAACGGCCACGACGCAGGAGTATTTTTCGATCATGACTCCTCCCGCCGGAACACGAAGCGCTGATAGAGGAAAGCGAGCAGCAGCAGGCTGACGCCGAGACCGAGGAACGAGAAGACGCGATAGAGCCCCTGGAGCTCGCTGAAGTCGAGCAGGAAGACCTTGGCGACCGCGGCGAGCATGATCGCGAGCGAGGCGAAGCGCAGCAGCGTCGACTGCTTCCAGATCCCCACGATCAGGATCGCCGTGCCGAGCAGCACCCAGGCGATCGAGTAGCCGTAGAGCTCGGCGTTGCGCAGCGCGCCCTCCCAGAGGCGCGAGCCGTGGAAGGCTTGCCGCACCTGCGCGGTGACGAGCACGAAGAGCAGCCAGAGCCCGGCGCACGCGTGCAACGCGGCGACGGTGCGCGTCTTGTCCGCAAGGCGCGACGCAGCGACGAGCGCGAGCAGCGCCGGTACGCCGTAGGCGACGAGGAGAGCGTTGACGACGAGCAGCGCGCCGACTTCGAGATGCCACCACATCGGGTTGCCGAGGAAGGCGGGAATGGCCAGCGTGAAGAGCAGCGAGGCCGTGACGATCACTTCGCCGGCGATCGCGAGCGGCCGGCGCGCGACCCGCCAGCCGAGCACCGCGATCGCGGTGCCGTAGATCATCGGCACGGCCCCGTAGCTGCCCATCTCGGCGAAGTTCACGAGCGAAGCCGTGAGCGCGCCCGGGCTGAAGTACTGCCGCACGCCGAGCACGGCGAGCCCGCCGCCGACGGCCACCGCGGCGAGTTCGACGAGCGTCGCCGCGCGCGTGTCGTCCTGTCGGCGGAAGAGCCACGCCGCGAGCGCGAGCGCGAGCGCCGAGATGCCGTAGCCGTAGAGCAGCCACGAGAAGACCGGGTGGGTGCCCGTCGGGTACTCCAACACGAAGGGATTGAAGACCAAGCGGATGACCACCGCGCCGGTCAGGATCAGCGCCAGCACCTCGAGAGCGGGCACGCGCAGCCGCTCGCGCAGCCACGCGAGCGCGGCGACCGCCAGCGCCCACGCGACGGTGATCCACGCGCGCTCGAGTTCGAGCGGCACCGCGAGGCAGATCAAGAGCACCGCGCCGACGAGCAGCGCGGCGAGGGCATTCTCGGTGACGCGCTCGCCGTCGCGGCGCGCGAGGCGCGGCCATGCCGCGACGATGACCGCGATCGCCAGGCCGAGCGCGATCGCTCCCCACGGTACGTCGGCGACGAGGTCGTCGAGCGCCGCCCAGGCGATCGAGAAATGGAGCACGACGCTCGCCGCCGCGAGCGCGGCGAAGACGTCCTTGCGCCGCGCGACGAGGTGCGCGAGGTAACCGCCCGCGGCGTGCAGTGCGCCCGTCGCGACGAGGATCGTCGTGTAGAAGCCGATTCGCTCGGGAGCGATGCCGCCGTCACGCCACATCGCGAGTAGCGCGAGGCTCGCCGCGAGGG
>CAZPJJ010000568.1:0-2320 GCA_964586535.1 uncultured Acidobacteriota bacterium
TCGCGCATGCGGCGCGCGCGCGGTGCTCATCGCGCCGATGCTCGTCGGATTGCCGGTTTTCCACGACCTCGTCCACGGCGAGATCGACGTACCGGTGCTCGCGCATCCGGCGCTCGGAGGGATCGCGGCAATCGCGCCCGAAGTCCTGCTCGGCCGGCTCTTCCGCGCCGCCGGCGCCGATGCCGTGATCTACCCGCACCACGGCGGGCGCTTCGCCTACTCGCCGCGGACGTGCGGCGATCTCGCGCGTCTCTTGCGCGAGCCCTGGGAGCCGCTCGCGAGCAGCATGCCGACGCCCGCGGGCGGGATGTCCGTCGAGAGGGTGCCCGAACTCGTCCGCTTCTACGGCGACGACGTGATGCTGCTCGTCGGCGGGAGTCTCTTCCTCGCCGGCGAACGACTCGAAGAGCGCGCGGAGGAGTTCGTCCGCGCGGCTCGCGAAGCCCACGGAGAGGCCAGACCATGAAACCGCTGCGGAAATCCCTCGCCGGCTTTCGCTGGGAAGATGTGACGCCGCGCCTTTACAAAGACGACGGCGCGTCCTTTCGCGACGTCACGCGTCAGGTGCTCTTCGACGGCAGAGGCGCGCCAGGCTGCCAGGTGCGCTACTTCGAGGTGGGCCCCAGCGGCTTCACGACTCTCGAACGCCACGAACACACGCACGCCGTGATGGTGCTGCGCGGCCGGGGCCGCGCGCTCGTCGGCGACGAGGTCCTCGATCTCGCGCCCTTCGACCTGCTGACCGTCCCGCCGCGAGCCTGGCATCAACTGCGCGCGGGCGCCGAGGAGCCGCTGGGATTCCTCTGCGTCGTGGACTGCGAGAGGGATCGGCCGGAGCCGGCCACGCCGAGCGATGTCGCCGAGCTCTCGGCCAATCCCCGCGTCCGGACTTTTCTCTCGAGTTAACACCTGATCTGTCCACTTTTCGGCCACGCGGCCGAACGTCCCGGGCGGGGGTCTTTCCTCGATAGCCCGTACACGCCCGCGATCGTCCGCGGTTCGTAGGCACGCGCCTTGCGTTTCTCCCGGTCGGGCCCGCAGAGCCCGCGAGGGAGAACCAGACGCCATGAAGACTCAGGGACGAACGACATCGAGAGCCGAGCGAGTGGGACTCGCGGTCCTCGCGTTCGTGGCGTCCCTGACGATCGTGGCCGCGGCCGCCCCTGGCGAGCGTGTCGCCCCCGTTCGCCCGCTGCGCTCGGAGCCCGCTCGTCTCGAAACCGTGGCGCCGATCGTTCCCCGCCCCTTCACGCTGCCGGACTTCTGCACGCACTACGACGCGATCCCGCGCTTGGCGCTCCGCTCCGACGAGCCGACCGAGGGGACCGCGCGCAGCGAAGAGCCGGATCGGCGCGATGCCGCGGCGTCGCTCGAGCAGGGCTGGGAGGAGATCCGGCAGGCGCGCCGCAGCGACGACGATCAGCCGCGGAATTCTCGCGCGGCAAGCCTGAGGAAACGTCGCATCGCGTCCCAACGATCCTGATCGGCCCCCTCGAGCGGAGCCATGCGGCTCGCCACGTCTTGAGGCACCGGAAAGTCGCAGATCAGAAGCGGTCCCTCGGCATGGATCACGGTGTCGGGCGCGAGTTCGGACATCAGGTGTCGGATCGGGACGTTCGACGCCAACACGGTCGAGCGGAATCGCTTGATTCCCCGCTCACTCGCCGCCCACATCAGGCGCATCGCGAGCTGCTTGCCCAGGCCGCGGTTCTGCCACTCGTCGACGACGGTGACCGCCGGCTCGGCGAGCGTCGGGTCGGAGGCATCGCGCACGAATCGAGCCGTACCGACACCTCGCGGCCCGTCGTCTTGCTCGGCGAGGGCGGCGATGCAGAAGTGATCGACGCCGTCGACCTCGGTGTAGTAACGAAGGTCTTCCTCGGTCAGCGTCGGGCGCAGCGAGAGGAAGCGGTGGTAGCGAGAGTCGGGCCCGAGCCGGGCGAACGCGTCTCTGAGTGCCTGTTTGTCGCTTGGCAGAATCGGCCGCAGAAGCACGCGGGACCCGTCGCGGAGCGTGATCTCTTCGCGATAATTCGCTCCGAAGCGGAGGCGCTCGGTCATCACGAGGGCCATGGTAGGGCCTTCCCGTTCTGGCGAGCTCGCGTCAGCGAGCGATTCGCCACAGGCAATATAACGCGGCGCGGCAATTCGCGCCGCAGGGCGGCAGAAACGAAATGGAAACAATCGACCGCATGAGTCAGGGGTTCATGGCAGCCAAGGTCGTCATGGCCGCCGCCGAGCTTCGGCTCTTCGATGTCCTTGACGGCGAGGATCTCGACCCGGCAGCCGTCGCCAAGCGGATCTCCGGCCAGGAAAGGGC
>CAZPJJ010000569.1:0-2304 GCA_964586535.1 uncultured Acidobacteriota bacterium
GGCTTGATGCCGAGGCCCGCGTTCGAGAAGTCGCGCGCGACGCCGAGGCTGTCGACGAGGAAGCGGCCGAGGCGCGTCGCCTCGTCCGTGCCCGCCGCGAACTCGATGCCGGCGTACACGTCTTCGGTGTTCTCGCGGTAGATGACGATGTCGAGCTTCTCGGGCTCTTTCACCGGGCAGCCCATGCCGCGCACCCAGCGCACGGGACGCACGCAGGCGAAGAGGTCGAGCTTCTGCCTGATGGCGACGTTGAGCGAGCGGATGCCGCCGCCGACGGGCGTCGTGAGCGGGCCCTTGATCGCGACGCGGTGGTCACGGATCGAGTCGAGCGTCGCCTGCGGGAGCCACTCGCCGGTCTGATCGTAGGCCTTCTCGCCCGCGAGCACTTCGACCCAGACGATGCGCTTCTTGCCCCCGTAGACTTTGGCGACCGTGCCGTCGAGCACGCGCTGGGTGGCGCGCCAGATGTCGGGTCCGATGCCATCGCCCTCGATGAAGGGGATCCGCGGTTCGTCGGGGACGACGAGATGGCCGTTCTCGAAACCGATGACCTTGCCGTCTGCACTCATGGCTGGCGTCCTCTTTTACAAGCCGCGCCCGAGAAAGCGCGGGCAGCGCCACGGCGAGCCGCGGCGCGAATACTGATTGACCGGTGATTCAGCCGCGCATGCTAGCCTGGATCCGTCTCGCGCGCAGATCCGCCGCTCGTGGCCCGCGGACGGCCCGGCGCATCCGAGGCTCCACCCCTGTGGCGGGTTCCTGGGGGGCGCGGGAGAATGACCGTTCTCTCGCCCCGGAGGCCGCACGAAACGCGCGTGCCCGATGTTCGACCATCGCCTCGAGCGCGGAGGATGCCCGGTTGATCGTCACCGTCAGTCGCGGAGCGGATCCGGCCGCCGTGCGGTCCGCGCTCGCCTCCTTGGGACTTTGGACAACCGAGTTCCGAGGTGCCTTGGGTTCGCGTCTCTTCCTCGTCGGCGCCCACTCGGGTGCCGTCGATCCGGATGCGGTGCGCGCTCTCCCCGGCGTCGAGGACGTCTCCCTGGCTCCGTCGCGGCACCCGCTCGTCGATGGGCATGGCGCGCGGGTTTCCGTCGGAACGCTCACGATCGGCGAGGACGCGCCACCCGTCGTCATGGCGGGTCCATGCAGCGTCGAGTCTCCCGAGCAGATTCACGGTTTGGCGGCACGCCTCGCGGCGATGGGAGTGCGCGTGCTCCGCGGCGGAGCTTACAAACCCCGCACCTCTCCTTACGATTTCCAGGGCGTAGGCCCCGAGGCTCTGGGCTGGCTCGTCGAGGCCGCGCGCGCGCACGGCCTGCTCGTCGTCACCGAAGCGCTCTCCGAATCGAGTCTCGACGCCGTCGCGCCGGTCGCCGACATCGTGCAGATCGGCTCGCGCAGCATGCACATGGCCTCGCTGCTGCGCGCAGCCGGCGCCGCGGGGCGGCCCGTCCTCCTCAAGCGAGGCATGGCCGCGACGGTCGGCGAGTGGCTCTCGGCGGGCGAGTACTGCCTCGCCGCAGGTGCCCCCGGCGTGATCTTCTGCGAGCGCGGCATTCGCGGCTTCGATGAGAGCACCCGCAACCTGCTCGATCTCGCCGCCGTCGCGCTCCTCGCGCACGTGCACCGGCTGCCGGTCGTCGTCGATCCCTCTCACGCGCTCGGGCGCCGCGACCTGATTCCGCCGCTCGCGCGCGCGGCGCTCGCCGCCGGCGCTCACGGTCTGCTCATCGAGGTCCACCCCGAGCCCGGATGCGCGAAGAGCGACGGGCCCCAGGCGCTCACTCCCACCGAGTTGGAAACCCTGCTCGCGGGATGCGATCGCGAAGGCGCCCCGAGACGGACGCGCTGATGTCCGACGCGTCGCGGCCGGAGCGACCACTCGCCGGCCGCCCCGGCTCGGGGGCGATGTTCGATCGCATCGCGCACCGCTACGACCTGCTCAATCGCATCCTCTCGCTCGGCATGGATCAAAGTTGGCGCAAGCGCACGATCCGCGCGCTCGCGCTGGCGCCGGGGGCCACGGTGCTCGATCTCGCGACGGGCACGGCCGACATGGCGCTCATGGCGCTGCGCCTCCATCCCGGCGTGACCGTCACGGGCGTGGACACTTCGCCGCGGATGTTGGCCGTGGGTCGCGAGAAAGTCGCCGCGCGCGGCCTCGACGCGCGGATCCGCCTCGAGGGTGGCGATGCCGAGGCACTGCCTTTCGCCGATCACGCCTTCGACGCGGTGATGATCGCGTTCGGCATTCGCAACGTGCCTGACCGGCCGCGCGCGCTCGCCGAGATGGCGCGCGTT
>CAZPJJ010000570.1:0-2295 GCA_964586535.1 uncultured Acidobacteriota bacterium
CTCTTCGCCGCGGCGTCGATCACGGCCGCGGGCCTCGTCGCCACGACGTCGATCGGCGCCTTCGCGGGGCTGCTCGCGGGGCTCGCGCCCGCCGCGCTCGTCCTCGCGCGCCGCGTCCCGCGCCGCTACGTCGTCACCGCCGCGGTGGTGCTCGCAATCGCCGCGCTCGCGATCGCTGTCTTCCGCGTGGGGCCGCTGTTCGACCTCGGCGATCCGCGTCATCCGCTCGCCGAGCGCATCGGCAACTGGCGCGGCGCGCTCGTCCTGGCCGAGCGGCTACCCTTCGCGGGGCTCGGCCTCGGTGCGTTCCGCTCGCTCTATCCGGGCGTGATGCGCGCGGGCGACGTCGAGACCGCCTACGCGCACAACTCGTGGCTGCAGCTCGCGCTCGAAGGCGGGATCCCGATGCTGGCGCTGCTCGCCGCCGCGGCGTGGTGGCTCGTCCGCCGTGCGCGTCGGCCCGGCGAGGGTGCCTCGCTCTGGCTCTTCGGCGGAACGCTCGCGTTCGCCGCGCACAATCTCGTCGACTTCACGGCCTACCTGCCGGGCGTCATCGTGCCCGCGGCGGTGCTCGCGGCGTTCGCGGCCGCGGCCGCGCACGAGCGCGCGGAAGCTGCGGAGCCTGGCGAAGAAGAACTCCGCGACGACTTCCTCCAGCGCCGCCTGCCCGTCGCGATCGTCGCCGTCGTCCTGCTCGGCGTCGCCGGTCTCACCGCGAGCGAGGCGATCGCGCGGCGCGCGCTCGAGCGTGCCCACGACGCGCGTCTCGACGACCGTATCGAAGACGCCCGCGAGCCCGCATCGCGCGCGCTCTCCGCTGCTCCGTGGAGCGCGCCGCTCACGATCGACGCCGCACGGCTGCTCGCCCTCGCCGACGCCGCGCGCGGTGCCGAGCCCAGGACCGCGCTCGCGACCCTCGAGCGCGCCGCGCGTCTCGATCCCGAAAGCCCCGCTGCCTTCCACGCCGAAGGCGACGCGCACCTCGCCGCGCGCCGTCCGGCCGCGGCGTGGCGCGCCTGGCGATCGGCGCTCGACCGCCACCCCGCGAGCGACGCGCTGCGCGCCAAAGTCGAGAGCGCCGAGACTGCCCTCCGCGACGCGGGCCTTCTGCTCGCGCCGCTCCCGGGATTCGAGCGCGCGCCGCCCCGCGCCCCGCGCCAGCCGTGGACGCGCTGGGACGACCTGCTCCTGCTCTCGGGCCTCGTGCTCGCCGCCGTCGTCGCCTTCCGCTGGTGGCGCGGGGGCGCGGCGCCCGCCTCGGCCGTCGCGCTCGCCTTCGCGCTGGTGATCGCCACCGCGGGCGCCGGCGGCGCGCTCGCGGGCGTGCGCGTCGCGTGGGGCCTGCTCGTCGCGCTCGCGCTCGCGGCCGCGTTCGTCGATCGCACGCCGCGTGCGCCGCGCGCCTTTGTCATCGATCCCGCGCTCGCGCTGCTCGGGCTCGCCGCCGCGATGGCCGCGCTCTCGACCGCGCTCGCCCCCGACCGCGCCGCCGCCCGCGACGGCCTGGCGATGCTCGTGCTGCTGCTCGGCGCGTGCGCGCTCTCGTTCGCGATCGCCAGCCGCCATCCCGCATGGCCGCGCGTCGTCGCGGGAGTCTTCGGCCTCGCCGCCAGCGCGCAGGCCGCGCTCTGGATCGCGCAGCGCTCGCTCGTCGCGTTCGGCGTCGATCTCGCGGCGCTGCCGCATCCGCTGCGCGCCGATCCCGCGCAGCCCGCCGCGGACTTCCTCCACCCCGGGCAGCTCGGCACCTACCTCGTCGCCGCCGGCGCGGCGCTCGCGGTCGCTGCGTTTCTCGCGGCGCCGGTCGCGCGCGGGCGCGCCCTCTGGGGACTCGCGCTCGTCGCGCTCGGTCTCGCGCAGTCGGCGCGGGCGAGCGTGCTCGCCCTGGGCGGCATCGCGGTGGCGCTCGCGCTCCTGCCGCTCGATGCGCGGCTGCGGCGCGCGCTGCGCGGCGGGCTCGTCGCGCTGCTCGTGCTCGGCGCCGCGTTCGTCGCCTGGCGCTTCGCGACGAAGGACGACCCCTATGCCTGGAGCCGCGTCGAGATCTGGCGGGCGAGCGTCGAGGCGCTCTCCGACCGGCCGCTTCTCGGCTTCGGCCCCGGCGGCTTCGCGCCCTTCGCGCCCGAGTACGCGCGGCCGGATCCGACCGCCGTCGCGCGCTACGGCAAGATCTTCCGCGGCCCGCACTCCGACCTGCTCGGCGCGCCGCTCGCTTTCGGCGTGCCCGGGGCGCTCGCGCTCCTCGCGGCGGTCGGGCTGCTGCTGGCGCGCGCGATCGGCGCCGCGCGAACGCGC
>CAZPJJ010000571.1:0-2277 GCA_964586535.1 uncultured Acidobacteriota bacterium
CGCCTCGCCCGCGCCGAGATACGCGTTGCGGCGCAGGAGTTCGAGGAAAGGCTCCAGCTCCGCGCTCCACGAGCCGTGCCAGGGATCGTCCTCGCGCTCGCGCCGCCGCGAAAGCCCTTCGGCGAAGCCGTAGACGGCGAGGCGCGCGAGACCGTTGGGATCGCGCAGAACGTAGATCCCGAGCGAATGGCCGCGCAGGACGAGCCGCGCCTTCTCGGTGATGAATCCGTTCACCGCGCCGGTCGTCGTGAAGCGGAGAGTGCGCTCGAGCGGCGCGACGGCTGCGGCGAGGCGCGCCGCGCTCTTCATCTCTACCCCTGCCGCGAGAACCATCTCGGCGAAGACCTCGGCCTCGTGGACGCGCCGGAAGAGCGCGGCACTCTGCGGAGCGAAGCCCTCCGCGCTCGCGACGATCTCGCCGCGCCGGACGGCGGCGTGCAGCGGGCGCAGGAGGACGCGCTCGACGCCCACCTGTCCAAGCGCCGCCCCGGCCTCGTGCGCGGGAAGTTCGAACGAAATGCCATCCGCACGCAAGGCCTCGATAGCGCGTTCGATGACCGCGTCGGCGGGGCGCTCGCTGTAGCGGTCCTGGTACTCGCCGCGGCCGGGCCAGGCGATTTCTTGCTCGCCTTGCGGACCGGGAACGCGCCCGAGCAGTACCTCCGTTCCCTTCGCCGTGAGCAACTGGTCGACAGGGAGCACGCCCCAACGCTCGAAGCACTCAGCCCACGCCGAGGCGACGATCGTCTTGGCCTGGGGCGAGTAGCGCAGCGAACCGATGATCCAGTCGAGTTCCATCATCGAGGGCACGAGACGAAAGAGGGCTTCGATCTTCGCGCAGAGGTCGTCGAGACTGCGCGCGCGCTCCTTGTCGTAGCGCGCGTGGACGCGGAGCTTCTCGATCTGCACATCGAAATCGAGCTGCCGCAGGAAGGTGCGGATCGCGTCGAGGTCCAGATTGGGGTGGTGCTCGAGCTCGTACTGGCTCACGCCGTAGTACTGGAGATCGACCATGCCGCCGTAGACGGGCGGCGCGTAGTCGATGCGCACGAAGGCGGGGTGATTGCGGAAGCGCACGTAGTAGTGCACCTCGTTGCCGTAGCAGAAGACGTCGCACGAGGGCAGGCTCTCGCGGCCGGAGACGAGCTGCCGCGAGAAGCCGTCGGCGACGACGCGAACGGGATAAGGCAAGAGTGCGCTGCCGGTGGTGCCGGCACCGCGCTCGTCGACGTCGACGTAACGTACCGGCTGCGCGGCGCGCCAGATACGGCCGTGTTGGAGGACGAGCAGGTCGACGGTGCGATTGGTGGTGCGCCCGGATTCGAAGAGCGAGAAGGCGAGCTTGAGCCCGCGCTGATGCAGATAGCGCTTGAGACCGTGGAGCGTCGTGACGGCGGCGAGAGAGCGCGGATCCTCGAAGAGAATCACCAGCCGCGTCGTCTCGGAGGAAAGCAGCGTGCGCTCGCATTCGGCCTCGAGGCGCGTCGTGATCTCCGCGCGAAGGGCGGCCCAGAGCGCGGGGAGATCGCGCGCTTCGGCATCGTGATCGGCGAAGAGCACGGCGTAGTCGGCGCAGAGCCGATCGAGGAGCGCGATGAGCCGGCGCGAGCGCGCGGCGTCGAGCGGCGCGACGTCGAGGATCTCGGCGAGCGCCTCGGCGTGGGCGAGGTTGTAGGCGCGAAAGCGCGCGAGCGGATCTTCGCCCGCGGGCACGAGGGAAGCATCCTCGTGGGCGACGCTCCCGCCATGGGCGACGACGAGCGTGCGATCGAACACGACTTGCGCGTCGCCCGCGCGCGAGAAGAGCGCCGCCTCGGCGGGCGAGAGCGCCAGCGGGAACGAGCCGTCGAGCGAGACGCCGAGGACGCGCCGCACCCGCAAGCCGAGGTTGAGGCGGCCCCAGCCGATCTCGGCGAGCACGGTGCGGAGTCCCTCGGCACCCAGCTCGCGCTCGGCGGTGAGTAGATCCTGGAGCGCGGGGGGCGCTTCGCCGGCACGCGGGACGATCGCGAGCAGATCCGCGTGCGTCGCGCGTGTGAAGCGCAGGAACGGTAGCAGCACGGCGAAGGCGTCGTCCCCGAGCAGCGCCTGGGCGATGCGCTCGCTCGCGGGCTCGCCGGAGGCGTCGAGCAAGGTGGCGGCGAGGACGCGCGCGGCGTGCGTGCGCGCGAGAAGCAGCGTTCGTTCGAGGGCCTCGCGCGGCGACGCGCCGCCCGGCCCCGCGAGAACGCACGCCGTGAGCGCGAGGCCACCGTCCGTGGCGAGCGGGCCCGAGCC
>CAZPJJ010000572.1:0-2273 GCA_964586535.1 uncultured Acidobacteriota bacterium
CGTGGCGTTTCCCTGGGGATCGAGATCGACGACGAGGGTTTTCTTGCCGGCTGCGGCGGCCGCGGCGGCGAGATTGCAGACGATGGTGGTCTTGCCGACGCCGCCCTTCTTGTTGAACACCACCCGGCGCATGGCCGCGCTCCTCGCTCGCCCCTCGGGACGACCGGAAGTCTAGCCCGAATCACCCGCGGAAGAGTTCGCCGAGGCGCTGGAGATGGGCCTTTTCTTCGTCGGCGGCCTGGCGCAGTGCGCGCGCCGTGGCAGGGTCGGTCGAACGCGCGGCGGCGCGGAGGTAGAGGTCGTGGGCCTGGATTTCGATCTGCATCGCCAGCGCGAGCACGTCTTCTTCGTGGTCGAGATCGACCTCGAACGCGTTGAGGTACTCGTCGATCGTCATCCCCCCTTCGAGGTGCTCTTTGCTCACGCGGGCGTCGAGCTCGGATTGCGAGAGCGCCTCGGCGCTGACCTGCCGGTAGGCGTTCGCGACGCGCTGGGCGTGATCGTCCTCGAGATGCGCGAGTTCGCGAAAGAGGGCGCGGACGCCGTCGCGTTGCGCGTGGCCCTGCACCCGCTCGTAGTAGGCCGCGAGGCCGATCTCCATGCCGTAGGCGACGAGGAGCGCGCGCTCGAGCGAGATGTTCTCGGGCAAGAGGTGGAGACCCGTATCGGGAGTTCCGTAGGCGGCGCGGCCCTCCCAGGCGTGCATGCCGCCCGTCATGTTCCAGACGTGCTGGAAGCCGCGCCCCTGCAGGAACTGCGCGGCCGAGCGCGAACGCACGCCGGCGGCGCAGTAAACGATCGTGGGCGCGCGGGCGTCGAGTTCGACGAAGCGCTCGGGCAGCTCGGGAAGCGGCAAGAGCGTCGCGCCGGGAATGCGCCCCGAGGCGTACTCGTGCGGCTGCCGCACATCGAGCACGACGAGTCCGGGCTCTCGGCCCTCGTCGAGCATCGCGCGCGTCTCCTCGGCCGAGAGGTTCCGCACGGGCGTGGCGAAGTAGTGGAAGCGGTCCATCGCAGGATGTCTCCAGGCTCGCGAGCGGAGCGTCAGCGCGGCGTGTCGAGTTCGACGTTGGCGATGACCGGAAGATGATCCGAGGCGCGGCGGCTGGTGTTCGTGTCGTGCGCGTGGATGTCTCGCAGCGTCGCGCCGCGCGTGTAGATGCGGTCGAGCGCGAGCAGCGGCCGCGTCGCGGGAAAGGAGGGCGGCCACTCGCGCCGAGCGTGCGTAGCGCCGCGAAACGCGCGATCGAGCGACCGCGTGCCGCGGCAGGTGCGCCAGGCATTGAGATCGCCGAGCAGCACGACGGGGCCCTGCAGCTGCGGGTGCGCCAGGAGCGTCTCGACCTGCCGGTGCCGCGCGGCGTCCATGATGGCGAGATGCGTCGCCACGACCGCCACGGAGTGACGGTGGCCGTGCAACTCGGCGGCGAGTGCGGTGCGACGCTCGAGGGCGTTCGCCGAGAGATCGAGGGTCAACACGCTCGTGAGCGGCCAGCGCGAGAGGATGGCGTTGCCGAGTTCGCCACGGCGATGGTGGCGCGAAACGACGAACGCGACGTGGAGGCCGAATGCGGAGGCGATCTCGAGCAACGGATCGTCGCCGCCCCAGGGGCGCAGCACTTCCTGCAGCGCGATCACGTCCGCGTCGATCTCGTCGAGGACGGCCGCGACCCGCTCGGGTGCGTAGCGCGCACGGCCCGGACCGCCCACCCAGCGGTGGACGTTGTAGGTGGCCACCCGAAAAGCCGCCTCGAGCGGCGCGGAGGGGGCCGCGCCGGGAGGCGCGCTGACGAGAGCGAGATAGGGCGTGAGAGCCATGGACTCGTCGGCGCGGGATCCTAGGACGGCGCGTCGGCCGAGCAGGACGGACTCTTCAAAGAAGCTCATCGAGGAAGATCATCCGTCCGGAGCGCCGATCCGGCAATCGCACCCGGACCTGCGGGCCTCTTTCGCGACTATCGGACGATGCGAAACAATACGGACGCTCGGCATCGCAAGACCCCGGTGGGCGCGCGCTTGGAATTCGGTGTAGGATCCCGGCGTTTCGCTCTTCGAGGTGATCGAGCGGCCCTCCCGAAGGGGGCTCGAAGTCGCGGAGCGGATAGCCTCCCACCGAGCCAAACGCCGGCTCCGGTGGGTTTTGTGCGCGCTCGGACGACCTCCGCGACCTCAGGCGCCCTGCCGCGGCTCGCGACCCTGGACCCCGGAGAGGCCCGCCTCGGCCGGGGCACGCGAAGCAAGAAGGACGGTTTCGATGGCAATCAAGGCAAGAA
>CAZPJJ010000573.1:0-2272 GCA_964586535.1 uncultured Acidobacteriota bacterium
CTGTGGGGATCACACCGGTGACGCGTCGATCAACAGCGCGCTGGCGTCGGGCCGGCGCGCGGCCGCCGCCGCCGCCGAGCACCTCGGGGCGTCGCTCCCGGTGGATCTCGTGGACGCTCAGGCCGTCTGACGCACCAGCTCGACGAGCGTGCCGACACCCATGCCCGTGCCGCCCTTGCCGAAGAAGGCGTGGTCGTGCTCGCTCCACGCGGGCCCGGCGATGTCGAGATGCGCCCACGGCACGCCGCCCGCGAACTTCTCGAGGAAGAGTCCGGCGGTGATCGCGCCGCCGTAGCGCTGGCCGGTGTTCTTGAAGTCCGCGATGTCGCTGTCCATCTGCTCGAAGTAGTCGGCGTAGAGCGGCATGCGCCACACGCGCTCACCGGCCCGCGCCGCCGCCGCGGCCACGCCCGCGGCGAGCGCGTCGTCGTTCGAGAAGAGCCCCGCCGAGAGCGGACCGAGCGCGACGACGCACGACCCCGTGAGCGTCGCGAGATCGACCATCGCCTGGGGCTTCGCGGCCGTCCGCGCATAGTCGAGCGCGTCGGCGAGCACGAGGCGTCCCTCGGCGTCGGTGTTGTTGATCTCGACGGTTTTCCCGGCGCGCGTCTCGAGTACGTCGCCCGGCTTGAACGCGCGCGACGAGACGAGATTCTCGGCGACGGCCAGGAAGACGTGAATGTCCGCGCGCACCCCCAGCCGCGCGATCGCGACGATGGCCCCCAGCGCCGCGGCGGCACCGGCCATGTCGGATTTCATGTCCTCGATGCTGCCCGTCGACTTGATGTTGTAGCCGCCCGCGTCGAACGTGAGTCCTTTGCCGACGATCGCGAGGCGCTCGGCTGCACGCCCACCGCCCTTGTAGGCGAGATGGATCAGGCGCGGCGCCGACGAGCCGCCGCGACCGACCGCGAGCATCGCGCGCATGCGCTCGCGCTCGAGCTGCGCCTCGCGGAGCACACGGATCGTGAGCCCCTCGGCGCGGGCCGTCGCGCGCGCGAGGTCTTCAAAGGTCTCGGGGTGAAGGTCCGAAGGCGCCGTGTTGACGAGATCTCGTGCGAGCGCGATGGCGTCGGCGACGGTCGTCGCGCGCTGGACCCCCGCTGCGGCCGCGCGCTCGGATTCGCCTGCGTGGAGCGTCACGGGCGGCACGGTGCGCGCGAGACGCTCGGGATCGCGAAGGTAGCGTTCGAAGCGATATGCGCCGAGCAGCAGCCCCTCGGCGATCGACGCCGCGAGCGGCTCGGGCGTGTGGCCCGTCAACTCGGGAAGCCCGACCGCGATCGCGCGCGGCCTGCGCGCCACTGCCTTGCGCATCGCCGTCGCGGCCGCGCGCCGCAGGTCTTCCGGTGTGATCTTCGCGCGCGGACCCAGCCCGACGACGAGCACCGTACGCCGGTGCTTGGCGTCGCCCATCTCGGTTTCGAGGCAAGCCGCGGCGCGCGCTTTGAAATCGCGTCGCGCCGCCTCGGCGGCGGCGACGGCCTGCGCGTCGGGATCGAGCCCTGTGATCTTTTCGCCTTCCGCAACGAACAAGACACGGAGATCGGCAGGAGAGGACGCGAGATCGCGCCTCGTCACGCCGAGTTTCGCTGCCATCGACGATCCTCCTCACCGGCCCGGAACCGCGCGCGCGGGCACGCTTCGCGCGGGTCCTCGTCGCCCCTCGCGGACGACTCAATCAGTCTTTCTCGGACTCCAAGCGCTGCCGCACGCCCGCGAGGATCGCCTCGGGGGTGAGGCCGATCTCGGCGAGCAGTTCCGCACGGCTGCCGTGCGTCACGAAGCGATCGGGAATGCCGAAACGGAGCGTCCGGCCCGTGATGTCGCAACCCGCCTCGAGCGCGGCTTCGATGACGCCGCTACCGAAGCCACCGGGCAGGCAGCCCTCCTCGAGCGTGACGATCAGCCGCGCGCGCCGCGCTGCCTCGGTGAGGCAGGCGGTGTCCATCGGCTTGATGAAGCGCGCGTTGACGACCGTGGGCGCGTGACCCTCCGCGCGAAGCTGCGCGGCCACGGCGAGCGCCGCCGGCACCATCGAGCCGACAGCGAGGATCGTGATCTCGCCGTCGCCGGCCTCGAGCGTCTCCCAGGAGCCGATGCGCAGCGCCTGGGGCGCGCGCGTGCGCGGCGTGGGGCTCGTCTCGCGCGGGTAGCGGAAGGCGAAGGGCCCGCCCCGGTACTCGATCGCGGTCTCGAGCAAATCGGCGAGCTCGTCGGCGTCCTTGGGCGCCGCGAGCACCATGCCCGGCACCAGCCGCAGGTACGCCAG
>CAZPJJ010000574.1:0-2264 GCA_964586535.1 uncultured Acidobacteriota bacterium
TAGCTGTTGGTCACGGCCACGAAGACGGCCGAATTGTCGATGCCCGCCTCGAGCAGGATCTCCTCGGACGTCACGTCGCCACTGAGCACGAGCGCCTTCGGAAGCTCCACTGCCAATCGCTCCGCCTCGGCGCGGTTGCGGCGGATGATCACGGTCGGCCGCCCGCGTTCGATCGCCTCACGCGCCACCATCAGGCCGATGTGCCCGCCGCCGCCGACGATGACTTTCTTCTCGCGCGCGGCGGAGAAGCCGAGCAGGCGCTGGATCTTCGGCAGATCCTCGGGGATCGCCGAGAAGTAGGCGATATCGCCTTCCTGGAGCACCGTCGCGCCCGTCGGGCGAATCGCTCGCTGCGCGCGATAGATGCTCGCGATCAGGAACCGCTCGTTTGGGTGCTGCTGCGCGATCTCCATGAGCGAGCGCCCGAGAAGCGGACAACCTGGCGGCAGCCTGAAGCCCGCGACGACCAGCTTGTGCGAGAGCACCTCGGCGACGTCGACCGCATGCGGGACGTCGAGCAGCGACACGATGCGGTCGGCGGATACACGATCCGGGCTGATGCCGAAGGTGCGGCCGTGCCAGTTCTTCGCGAGTTCGTTGATATTGTCGAGATACTCTTGAGTCCGCAGCCTGACGACCTTCGTGGGCACCTTGAACGTCGATCCCGCGATGAGGGCGGTGATCATGTTGACTTCGTCGGAATCGGTGACGGCGAGCAGCAGATCCGCTCGCTCGAGATCGGCGTCGCGCAGAACCTGCAGCGAGCAGACGTTGCCCGCCACGACACGGATGTCGAGCTTTTCGTCGAGCTCCCGCGCGAGGGCCTCGTCGCGCTCGACGAGCGTGACGTCGTGCCCCTCGTCGGCGAGACGCTTGGCGCTCATGCGCCCAACGACGCCCGCACCGACGATCATGATTCTCTTTGCCAAGACATGACCCCTTGCGTGGGCAAGGCGCACTGAGCGTCGCGCCTCGGCCCGGTCGGGGATCATAGCGCCGATTTTCTCGAAGGCTGATCCGCGGCGGCTGGCGAGGCCGCGGCGACAGCCGTGGGATGAGCGCTGTGTGCGGCGAACTCGCCCCGCGAACGACCAGCGGGACGTGCATCCGGGGCCGGCGTCGTCCCACCCCCCCGCCGTTCGTGGAAGTGAGCCCGCCGCACGAAGGAGGTTTTACAAGGGGGGTGGGTCAAAACATGACCCTGCCTCGCGATCAGTCGAAAAGATCTTTCCGCCCCGCGTCCCTTTCGTACCTCTTGGCCGCCTCGCGGTGCCTCCGGGCGACCTCCGCGCGCAGGTCGGCGGGCGCCACCACCTCGACATCCGCCCCGAAACGCATCACATCCAGCACGAGTTCGTCGGCGCGGCCGAGGGGCAAGCGCAGCTCGTAGCGGCCATCCGCGAGCAGGCGGCCCTTCTGGTCGGGATGCCACTTCTCCTCGGCCACCCATCGCGCACGCTCCGCCGAGAAGACGAGCACGGCCTCGCGATCGGCCGGCCCGGTGAAGATGCCGTAGGCCGCCGCGAAGTGCGTGTCGAGTTCGGCGTCCGGGATCTCCCGGGCGCGATCGTGCGTGAGCGTGGCCGCGCGGATCCGTTCGACGGCGAAGGAGCGCAGACCCTCGCGGGTGTGGCACCACGCGTCGAGATACCAACCCTCTCGGTAGCGCGTCAACCGCTGCGGAGACACCGTGCGTCGCGTCACGCGGTCGTCGGCCCGCCCGTGATAGGTGATCGCAAGCTGTCGCCTCGTGAGCGTCGCCGTCGCGGCCTCGCGGAACCACGGCCCCGGAGCCCGCGACTGCTGCGAGAGCAGCCTGATGCGGCGCTGGAGCTGCTCCAGCCCGAGATGCCGGTGGCGCGCGACGCGGTCGAGCCGTCGCGCCAGCGGTGCGAGCGTCTCCTCGAGCAACCCTGGCTCCAGACGTGCGAGCAGCTCGCGCAGGAGCGCGAGGGATGCGATCTCCGCCGCGCTCAGCCAGATGCCGGGCAGCTCGAAGCGTCGCGCCTCGGGGCCGGTGTCATAGAAATAGCCGCCGCGGTCGGCGTCGAAGCGAAGCGGCGCCTCGAAGGTCGAGCGCAGCGTGCGGATCGCGCGCTTGGCCGTCGCCTCCGAGCATTCGAGGGCGTGCGCGATCTCGGCGAGCGAAACGCCGCTGCGGCGGCCGTCCAGCAAGCTGTGCAGTTCATAGAGGCGCTCGAAGCGGTCCATTGGTCTTTTCCCCCCAGGCGGACCTTCTTACCACGACTCGCAGGCCCGCCGGC
>CAZPJJ010000575.1:0-2261 GCA_964586535.1 uncultured Acidobacteriota bacterium
GGTCCGCGAAGGCTACACCAACTCCGCCCCCCTCCAACCAGGGGGACAGTCGACTTAGAGGGACAGTCGACTTAGGGTGCCTGTCCCCTTAAGTCGCACGTCCCTCTAAGTCGACTGTCCCTCTAAGTCGACTGTCCCCCTAAGTCGACTGTCCCCGTCAGGCGGTGACGACGGTGAGGGTGGCGCGGACCTGGGTGAGTTCTTCGAGGAAGGCGAAGACGCTCGCGGGACGGCGGTCGGGATCCTTCTCGAGCGTGCGCGCGATGAGGCGCGAGACGGTCTCCGGGACGCCGGGGCGCACGTGCGAGAGCGGCGGCGGCACGTACTCGACCTGCATCTTGAGGATCTCGGCGACATTCTCGGACTGGAACGGCTCGCGACCCGCAATGAGGAAGTACGCGAGGATTCCCAGCGCGTAGAGGTCGGCGCGCTGATCCGCCGCTTGGCCGCGAATCTGCTCGGGGGCCATGTACGCAGGCGAGCCCATGACGAGGCCCTCTTGCGTGAGGTGCACATCGCCTTGCCGCGCGATTCCGAAATCCACGAGCCGCGGACGTCCCTCCTGGTCGAGAAGCACGTTCTCGGGCTTGACGTCTCGATGCACGATGCCGAGCCGGTGCGCCGCCGAGAGCCCCGCCGCGATCCCCGCGACGATCTCGAGCGCGCGAGAGAGCGTGATCGGGTGCCGGCGATCCGCCCAGCGCCGCAGATCGGGCCCGTCGATGTACTCGAGCACGATGAAGCGCAACTCGCGCCAATGCTCGAAGGTGTGCACGCGGACGATGTTCGGGTGATTGATCTGCCGTGTGAGACGAATCTCTTGGATGAAGCGCTTCTCGGTGTTCTCGTCGAGGACGCCCGCTAGCACCTTCAGCGCCACCGGCTCGTCCAGCACCAGGTCGCGCGCCTGGAACACCGTCCCCATGCCGCCGCGTCCGATCTCGCGAATGATCTCGTAGCGATTCGCCAGCACCGTCCCCGGCAGCAGGTGCGTGCCGTGCAGTTCCTCGAGCATGCGCTGCGCCGAGGGCAGGCGCTTTGTCCGATCGGGCTCGAGCGCCGCGCGCAACACGCGCCGCAGCACCTCGGGCACCGGGTGGTCGAAGTCTTCGGGCGGAGCCGGCGCTTCCTGCTCGCTAGCGGCGGGCGGCGGCGGCGGCGTGCCGTAGAGCATCTCCCATCCCACGACGCCGAGCAGGTACACGTCCGACGACGGGTCCATGCGCTCGCCCTTGCGCGCTTCGGGCGGCCGGTACGCGGCGCCGGGCGCGCTCTCGTCGGTGTGCCGGAAAGCGATCCCGAAGTCCACGAGCTTCGCCTCGCCCGACGCGTTGAGCCGGATCGACTCCGGGCGCAGGTTCCGGCAGAGCAAGCCGAGCCCGTGCGCGTAGTCGAGCGCCTCCGCCACGCGCGTCAGCACGACCATCGCGCGCGGGACGTCGAGCCGATGCTCCTTGTCGAGCAACTCGCGCAGCGTCGGTCCCGTCACATGCTCTTCGACGACGTAGACGCCGTCGGAGTCCCGCCCCGCGTCGTAGAACGCCGCGATCGCCGGATGATGAAGCTGCGCGATGCGGCGCACGTCCGAGAGCAGGCGGTCGGCCGCGCGCTCCGAGGCCACGACGTCGATCCCGAAGCGCCGCAGCACGACGCGACGGTTCATCACCGAGTCGGTGGCGAGAAAACTCTTGCCGACGCCGCCGTCCGCGGGAGTCTCCTCCTCGACCTTGTAGCGCTCCGGCAGACCCGCCCGCGCCGTCGCAGCCTGCATTTGCGCGCGCTGCTCGAGCGCCGCGAGCCGCCGCATCGAGTCCCGGTAGCCGACGTCGGCCGTCGCGACGCGGCGGAAAGCCTTGATCGCCTCGCGCACGCGTCCGGTCCGCTCCAGCACCGCGGCGAGGTGGTACCAGGCCTCGACGTTCGTCGCGTCTTCGGGCTCGTCCGCGAGCGCCTTCCGGTAGTGTTCGACCGCGAGGCTGTCCATGCCCTTGCGCTCGAAGAGCCGGCCCAGCATCAGCGCGACCGTCGGTTCGAGGTCCGGGTCGACCGCCATCGATTGAAGTACCTCGACGGCACGATCGATGTCGCCCAGCCGCTCGTAGACCTCGGCTGCCTCGAGGCGCAGACCCGCCTCGACATAAGTAGGGGCCGCCGCCTGCAGGTCGCCGCAGGCCTCGAGACAGCGACCCGCCTCGCGGAGCGCCCCGCCCTGCCGGTAGAGATCGGCGGCGCCGCGATGCTCACCGATGCGCTCGAGGCTC
>CAZPJJ010000576.1:0-2258 GCA_964586535.1 uncultured Acidobacteriota bacterium
GCTGTTCGCCCTCGGCAGCAGGCGCGCGAGAAGTTCCTGCGCCCTGGCCTGGTCGTCCTCGCGCTGGCTTTCGACGAGCGTGATCGCGCGTCCCAGCACGGCGCGGTCGCGAGCGAAGACCCCCGCGACCATCGCGTCGAGATCGAGATCGCGCTTCGACGCACGCGCGCCGCCGCCATCGCCACCTCCCGCCACGTCCGTCATGCGCGCCCCGCCCCGCGCTCCGCGGTCAGCCGCGCGATCAGCTCGCCGGCGGCCTCCGCGATGACCGTCCCGGGGCCGAAGATCGCCGCCGCGCCCGCCGCGCGCAGGGCGTCGTAGTCGTCGGGCGGGATCACGCCGCCGACGACGACGACGATGTCCGCGCGCCCCAGCTTCGCGAGTTCCTCGCGCAGCGCGGGCACGAGCGTGAGGTGGCCCGCCGCGAGCGACGAGACGCCGACGACGTGCACGTCGTTCTCGACGGCCTGACGCGCGGTCTCCTCGGGCGTCTGGAAGAGCGGCCCCACGTCGACGTCGAATCCCAGATCCGCGAACGCCGTCGCGATCACCTTCTGCCCGCGGTCGTGGCCGTCCTGGCCCATCTTCGCGACGAGGATGCGCGGACGCCGCCCCTCCTGGGAGGCGAAGCGCTCGACGAGCTCCCTCACCGCGGCAAAGCGCTCGCTGTTCTCGCCCATCTCGCCCCCGTACACGCCGGAGATCGCGCGGATCGTCGCCTTGTGCCGCCCGAAGACTTTCTCCAGGGCGAACGATATCTCGCCGACCGTCGCCTTGGCGCGCGCCGCCGCGACCGAAAGCTCGAGCAGGTTCGCCCCCGCGGCCGCCCCGGCGGTCAGCGCATCGAGCGCCGCCTGCGTCCGCCCCTCGTCGCGCTCGGCCCGCAGCTTCGCCAAGCGCGCGATCTGCCGCTCGCGGACGGCCGAGTTGTCGACCTTGAGCACCTCGAGCTTCTCCTCGTGCTCGGGCCGCATCGTGTTGACGCCGACGATCGTCTGCCGCCCGGCATCGATCCGCGCCTGCGTGCGCGCCGCGGCTTCCTCGATGCGCATCTTCGGCAGGCCCGTCTCGATCGCGCGGGCCATGCCGCCGAGCTCGTCGACCTCCGAGATGTGCGCGCGCGCCCGCGCGGCGAGGTCGTGCGTCAGGCGCTCGACGAACCATGAACCGCCCCAGGGATCGATCGTGCGGCACGAGCCGGTCTCCTCTTGAATGAAGATCTGCGTGTTGCGCGCGATGCGAGCTGAAAAATCCGTCGGCAGCGCGAGCGCCTCGTCGAGCGCGTTGGTGTGCAGCGACTGCGTGTGCCCGTGTGCCGCGGCGAGCGCCTCGATGCAGGTGCGCATGACGTTGTTGAAGGGATCCTGCGCCGTCAGCGACCAACCCGACGTCTGGCAGTGCGTTCGCAGCGCCATCGACTTGTCGCTCTTGGGCTCGAAGGCGCGCACGATCTCCGCCCAGAGCAGACGCGCGGCGCGCAGCTTGGCGACCTCCATGAAATAGTCCATGCCGATCGCGAAGAAGAACGAGAGCCGCGGTGCAAAAGCGTCGATCGCGAGCCCCGCGCCCGTGCCCGCCCGCAGGTACTCCTTGCCGTCTGCGAGCGTGTAGGCGAGCTCGATGTCACAGGTCGCGCCCGCTTCCTGCATGTGATAGCCCGAGATGGAAATGCTGTTGAACTTCGGCATGTTCCGCGCGGTGTAAGCGAAGATGTCGGAGATGATCCGCATCGAGGGCGCGGGCGGATAGATGTACGTGTTGCGGACCATGAACTCTTTGAGGATGTCGTTCTGGATCGTGCCCGCGAGCTTCTCGGGCATGACGCCCTGCTCCTCGGCGGCGACGATGTAGAGCGCCATGACCGGCAGCACGGCGCCGTTCATCGTCATCGAGACGCTCATGCGGTCGAGCGGGATCCCGTCGAAGAGGATCCGCATGTCCTCGATCGAATCGATCGCCACGCCGGCCATGCCGACGTCTCCCGTCACGCGCGGATGGTCGCTGTCGTACCCGCGGTGCGTCGCTAGGTCGAAAGCGATCGAGAGGCCCTTCTGCCCAGCCGCGAGGTTGCGGCGGTAGAATGCGTTCGAGTCCTCGGCCGTCGAGAAGCCAGCGTACTGGCGGATGGTCCACGGACGGCGCACGTACATCGTCGCGTAGGGCCCGCGCACGAAGGGCACGAAGCCCGGCATCGTCGCCAGGTGCGTCAGGCCGGCCAGGTCGGCGGGCCCGTAGACCGGCCGCAGGTCGATCTCTTC
>CAZPJJ010000577.1:0-2256 GCA_964586535.1 uncultured Acidobacteriota bacterium
CGCGGGTGCGGTGAAGCTCACGGGCTCGGGCTCGCTCGCCCCCGCGCTCGCGCTGCGCTTCGAGATCCCGCCCGCCGATCTCGCCGGTGCCGAGGGCCTGCTCGGCGCGATCGTCGAGCTGCCGATCACGATGGAAGCGCCCGGCTCGATGACGATGCGCTTGCAGGTGGATGCGCCTACGGGCGGCGCCGTGTCGTTCGCGGGCGACGGATCGTTCGAGGTCGCCACGCTGCGCGTCGGCGATCCCCTTCCCGACGCCAAGGATGTGCGCGCGCGCTTCGCGCTGCGCGGCGTGGACTCGCTGACGATCGACATCGACGAGGCGCGCATCGCGGAGGGCCCGGGGAAGGGCCGCATCACCGTCGCGCCGCTCGTGCCGCCGGGGCAGCTCGTCTTCGACGGGCGCGTCGACGACGCGTCGTTCGGCGGACTGCTGCGCGGCTTCGCGGGCGAGAAGGTGGGCGCGATCGGCGGGCCGACGGATCTCGCGGGGCGCTTCACGCTCGATCTCTCGCGCGAGACGATCGACCCCAGCGCGCTCGCGGGCACGCTGACCTTCGACGCGACCGAGATCGAGATTCCCGGCCTCGACCTCAAGGCGAAGATCGCCAACACCGAGCCGCAGGGCGCCGAGCGCCTCGTCGATGCGCTCGCGGGCGGCGTCCAGCTCGAGGGGACGACGTGGCCGCTGCGCGGCCTGACGCTGCGCTCGGGCGACGTCGAGGCGCAGGGCGATGGACGCTTCGATTGGGCGAAGGGTTCGATCGAGCTCGACCTCACGGCGCGGCTCGACCCCGAGAAGACGAAAGAGCTCGTCGCCAAGCGCAGCGAGCTGCGCCTGCTCGTCGGCAAGGACGGGCGCCTCGCGCTGCCGCTTTCGATCGAGGGCGACGTCGCGAAGCCCAAGGTGACGATCGACTTGAAGCGCGCGCTCAAAGAAGGCGACACGAAGAAAGAGCTGATCCGCGGGCTCTTCGACAAGCTCACGCGCTGAAGGGCTCGATGCAGGCGCTGCCGATCGATGCCCATCTGCCCGCGATCGTCGCGCGCATCCGCGACGAGGGTGCGCTCGTGCTCACCGCGGAGCCCGGCGCGGGCAAGACGACGCGCGTCCCGAGTGCGTTGCTGCTCGCGGGTCTCGCGGAGCAGGGCGCGATCCTCGTGCTCGAGCCGCGGCGGCTCGCGGCGCGGCTGGCGGCGCGGCGCGTCGCGGAAGAGCTGGGCGAGCGCGCGGGTGAGCGCGTCGGCTTTCAGGTGCGCCACGACACCTGCGGCGGCCGCGACACGCGCCTTTGGTTCGTGACGGAGGGCGTGCTGACGCGGCGGCTCCTGGGCGACCCGCGGCTCACCGGCGTCGCCGCCGTCGTGCTCGACGAGTTCCACGAACGCTCGCTGCACGCGGATCTCGCGCTCGCCTGGATCGATCGCCTGCGTCGCGGCGAGCGCCCGGACCTGCGCCTCGTCGTGATGAGCGCGACGCTCGATGCCGGGCGCGTCGCGGAGCACCTGGGCCTCGCGGGCGGCGCGATGCACGTACCGGGCAGCATGCACCCCGTCGAGCTGATCCACGCCACGCGCCGCGACGAGAGGCCGCTCGCCGCGCGCGTGGCGTCGGCCGTCGCGCGTGCGCTCGATGCCGAAGATGACGGCGATGTGCTGGTCTTTCTGCCCGGCGTCGGCGAGATCCGCCGCGCTCACGAGGCGCTCCTGCCACTCGCGGCGTCGCGGCAGTTCGAGCTGCGCCCGCTCTACGGCGCGCTGCCGCCCGAAGAGCAGGATCGCGCGCTCACGCCCTGCGAGCAGAGGCGCGTGTTCCTGGCGACGAACGTCGCCGAGACGTCGATCACGATCGACGGCGTGCGCGCGGTCGTCGACAGCGGACTCGCGCGCGTGCTCACGTATTCGCCGTGGTCGGGACTGCCCTCGCTCGATCTCGCGCCGATCAGCCGCGCCTCGGCGACGCAGCGCGCCGGACGCGCGGGGCGCACGGCGCCGGGGCGCTGCGAGCGCTTGTACCCGCGCTCCGATCACGACGCGCGGCCCGCGGCCGACGCGCCCGAGATGCTGCGCGCGGACCTCTGCGAGCTGCGGCTGACGCTGCACGCGATGGGCGTACACGGCGCGGACGAGGTGCGTTGGCTCGACGCACCGGCGCCCGCCGCGTGGGATGCCGCGGGCGCCGTGCTGCGCGGCCTCGGCGCGCTCGATGGCGACGGGACGCCGAGCGCACTCGGCCGCGCGATCGCGGAGGTGCCC
>CAZPJJ010000578.1:0-2249 GCA_964586535.1 uncultured Acidobacteriota bacterium
GTGCCTCGGGGGGCCCGCCAATCGCCGCGACAACGACTTCGAGGGAATCTCCTGTCACTTCTGCCATCGCCTTTACGACGCAAGCCAACCCCCCGCTGGAGACTTCTTCGACGAGAACGCGCCCTATCTCGACAACGGCTCGTTCTTCGTCTCTCAGGCGCGGGACGTCATGCGCGGGCCCTTCTCCGACGCCGAGCCGCCCAACCATGAATGGGCGGTTTCCGAGTACCACAAGTCCTCGGCGTTCTGCGGCGAGTGCCACACCGTCACGAGCCCAGCGCGCAATCGGCGCGATCCGGACACCGGGGCAGACCTGGGATACAAGCTCCCCGTCGATCGCACCTATCGCGAATGGACGCAGAGCGCTTTCGCGGATCCGCGGCACCCGCAGTTCGCGAGCTGTCAGAGCTGCCACATGCCCGTCCCGGATCTCGACGGCGACGGCGACGGAGATCCGGCGGTCGCGTGTACGACGCCCCCGGGCCCGCGCGGCTTCGGCTCTGAGCTCGACGGACCGATCCGCTCGCACTTCTTCCGCGGCGCGAGCACGTTCATGCTGCAGCTGCTGAAGGGCGAATACGGGCGCGCACTGCGGCGAGAGGCCTCCTTCGACGCAGCTCTCGAGCAGTCTTTCAAGCTCCTGCAAGAGGAAACGCTCGTCATCGAGGTATCGACGCCGGAAGCTGTGCAGGCGGGTTCGTCCTTCGTGGCGAATGTCAAGGTGCTCAACCTCGGCGGGCACAAGTTCCCGACGGGCTACATCGAGGGCCGCCGCGCCTTCGTGAACGTCCGCGCCGGTGAGGATCTCGACGGCGACGGCATCCTCTCGAGCAACGAGATCACGTTCGAGTCGGGCAAGTACGATCCGGCGACCGCGCTGATCGTCCAGGACGATCAGCTCCGCGTCTACGAGGCGCAGGTCGGCATCTGGAACTTCAATGGAACGGGCCGCTGCGACATCGTCGACGAGTCGACCGGCCGCAAGATGTTCAACTTCGCGATCAACGACTGCATCCTCTTCGACAACCGCATTCCGCCGCTCGGCTTCACCCCCGACGACGAAACGGCTCCCGTCGGCGTCGTGTATCCCGAAAACCCCGCGTTGCCGGGCACGCTCGCGAACTGGGATTCGATCGACTATGCGATTCCGGTCCCCGAGCCGACTTACCGGCCTTTCCTCGTCGATGCGGCCGTCTACTACCAGACCGTCACGCGGGAGTACATCGAGTTCCTCCGCATCGAGAACGAGTCGACCTGCGATCCCTTCGACATCGGCTGCGATCCAACGAAACCCGACGCGCGCCCCAACCGCGGCGAAAAGATGCAGCAGTTGTGGCAGCGCTACGGCCGCTCAGCGCCCGTGCTGGTCAAGGCCTATTCGACAGAGCTGTTGGTCGAAGGTGGAACGCCACCTCCGCCGGGGGAAGCGGGCGACCCCTCGGATCCCAGCGGCGCGCTGCGGGTCGAGGAGTACAACGCCGCGACGGGGGCGATTCGGATCAGCTTCGCAAATGCCTGCCAGAGCTCCGATCACGCCCTTTATTGGGGCGACCTCGCCAACGTCGCGACGTACGAATTCACGAACGCGCGCTGCTCGATCGGCATCGGTGGCGAGGCGTGGTTCCAACCCGGGCCGGGCTCGGTGTTCTTCCTGGTGGCTGGGAGCAGCGGGATCGAGGAGGGCTCGTACGGAGTCGCGTCGAGCGGTGCGGAGCGGCCCGAGGACACGGCGCTTTGCCCGCTCCCGCAGAATCTCTCCGCGACTTGTCAGTAGGCCAGGGTACGGGTAGCGTCCCCGCGCGCGCCGATCAGTTCGAGAAGACCGGCGCGAACGCGCCGAGCTTCGCGATGCGCGGTTTCGGTTGCGACTTGCGCCAGACCGCGTGTGCGGAGTATGCGTCGAGCGTTTCCGGGTGGTCGAGCCGATAGTGCGTCCCGCGGCTCTCTTCGCGCCAGCGCGCGGCCCTGACGATCGCGGCGCCGACCGTGAGCGCGTTCTGCACTTCCCAGCCGACGCGTTCGTCGAAGATCTTGTCCATCGTGTAGCGCGCCCAGAAGTCGAACATCTCGGACACTTCGGCGAGACGGTCGCCGTCGCGCTCGATGCCCGCGTGACGCCAGAGCACGCTGCGTAGGCTCGAGAGCACGTCGTGCGTGTCGAGTTCACTGCGATCCGAGGGCCTGATGTCGGCGACGATTCTCATGGGAGCGCCGACGCTCTCGCCGAGGAAAGTCGCGCATTCCAGCCC
>CAZPJJ010000579.1:0-2234 GCA_964586535.1 uncultured Acidobacteriota bacterium
GCTCGCGCTCGTCGACGCGTTGCCCAAGACTCGCGTCGCCGTCGCCGGCGACGCGGTCCTCGACGAGTTCGTCTTCGGCGAGATCGCGCGCGTCTCGAGAGAGGCGCCGGTACTGATTCTCGATCACCGCCACACGCTCTTGGTCCCCGGCGGGGCCGGCAATACCGCCGCCAATCTCGCGGCACTCGACGTCGGCGTGCGCATCGTCGGACGCATCGGCCACGACGACCAGGGCGCGCGGCTACGCACGGAACTCGACGCCCGCGGCGTCGAGACGCGGGGCTTGCTCGCCGATCGCGAGTACCGAACGCCGACGAAGACGCGCATTCTCGCCGGCAGCCCGCATACCAAGAAGCAGCAGATCGTGCGTCTCGATCGAGGACGTGCCGGCACTCCGCTCTCGAAGCCCTTGCGCGACCGGCTCATCGAGCATGCCAGGAAGTCGCGCGCGAAGGGCCACGGGATCGTGCTCGCGGACTACGGCTACGGGACGGTCGATCCCGCATGGGTGCGCCGCCTCGGCCGGGGATCGGGACCTGTCACTCTCGACAGCCGTTTTCAACTCGAACGCTATCGCGGTATCGATGCGGCCACGCCGAACCTCGAGGAAGTCGAGCGCGCCCTGGGGGTGAGGCTCCCCGACGGAGACGACCGTGCGATCGGCGCCGCCGCGCGCGAGCTCCGCCGCCTGCTGGGAGCGAAAGCTCTCGTTGCCACGCGCGGCAGTCTCGGAATGACCGTCGATGACGGTGGCGTGACCCCCATACGCATTCCCGTCTTCGGCAGCGATGAGGTCGCGGACGTCACCGGCGCCGGGGACACCGTCATCGCCGTCTTCACCGCCGCGCGCACCGCGGGCGCGACGTGGGTCGAGGCAGCCGAACTCGCGAACGTCGCGGGAGGGCTCGTCGTGATGAAGGTCGGAACCGCCACGATCTCTCGCGCCGAACTCGCCGCGGCGATCCGCGCGGACGCGCGATGAAAGGACCTACGATCGACGCGAAGATCGCGGCGCGCGATGTCCTGGCCGCTCGTCTCGAGGCCCGGCGTCCCGCTCGCCTCGTGATGGCGAACGGGCTCTTCGACCTCCTTCATGTCGGTCATGTCCGCTATCTCGAGGCGGCGCGAGAGGCCGGGGACTATCTCGTCGTCGCTGTCAACGACGACGCATCGGCACGAGCCCTGAAAGGCCCGCTTCGCCCCATCCTCCCGCTCGGCGAGCGGCTCGCCTTGCTCGCGGCTCTGCGGGCTGTCGATGCGGTGACCTGGTTTCCCGAGACGACGGCGGCCCCGACGCTGCGCGCGTTGAAACCCGCGATCCACGCCAAGGGGACCGACTACCGTCCCGAGACGCTTCCTCCCGACGAGCAAGCCGCCCACCGGGAATTCGGAATCCGCGTCGTCGCAGTCGGGGACCCCAAGACTCACGCCTCCACGGACCTGATAGCGGCCATCCGGGCGCGATACCACAAAAAGCCGAATAGTAAGGGGTCCAAACTTACTTGACAATTAGACGCGGACCGGGGATCGTTAACCGATCTCGGTGCCGGGCCCTTGGGTTTCGTTTCTGGCTGATCTAGAGGGGCCGTCGGCGGAGGGGATGCGATGAAACTATCCACCCGCGCCCGTTATGGCCTCAGCTGCATGATCGCCGTCTCCCGAATGAGCACCGACGGCGAGCCCGCTAGTCTCGAGAAGGTCGCACGCACGACCGGTGTCTCGAAGCGCTACCTCGAGCAACTGGCGGTCGCACTGCGCAACGCCAACCTGCTCCGCTCGGTCAGCGGCCGTCGCGGGGGCTATTTGCTCGCTCGGCCGGCCGCCGAGATCGCCCTCGGCGAGATCGTCGAAGCGACGATCGGCCGGATCAATGTCGTCGATTGCGTCGGTAATCCCGCCCGGTGCCCCCGCTCCGGCGAGTGCGAGAACCGGCTGATCTGGATGCTCATCAATCAGAGCATTACCGAGGTGCTCAAGCGCTACAGCCTCGCAGACCTGTCCGACAACCAGCGCCTCGGACAGATTTGCGGCGAGCTGCACCCGCTCGGCGGTGCGGTGCCCTACCTGGCCTTCGTCGACGTCACCGGCGAAAAGGGTTGCGGCTCACAACCGGTCTGAAACCTCGGGCCTTGCCCATGCATCTCCGGCTCGTCTCGACTTGCCGTGGAGATGCCGATGAACCAAGAAACGACCCGACACTTCCCCGAGCTGACGTCTCGCAACTTCGACGAGCA
>CAZPJJ010000580.1:0-2232 GCA_964586535.1 uncultured Acidobacteriota bacterium
TCGAGGTGACAGGACGAGAAGGGAACTGGTACCAGGTTCGCTGGAAAGGAGGAAGTCGCGCTTGGGTATTCGGCCCATACACCGGTCATCGGCCGCCAGCGGGCGAGGCAGCGACTATGGAGGGGTCGAAAGAAGAACTAGGAAATCTCATCACAGATTACTACAACGAGCAAGGAGAGTTCGCCGGCAGGTATGAGATCGTCGGCATCACGTCAATCAAGCATCTCGTCAAGCAGGACCGATTGGTGACTGTCCAGGTGTGGTACGCCTACGGAAGAAGGGGAACACCTCAGGGGCATGACGCGAGGCGTTTCGATCTCGAACTACGCGGTGGCGCTTGGGTCGTGACGCGGATGTACCATTAGCCCGGATTGTCCATGGGGAACTCGCCGCGGAATGTCGCAGAAGCAGCATTGCAGCCGAGTCTTCTTAGGTACTCGTAAACGATTTTCAGTACGGTCCGTCCGCGAACTCCAGTTGCCACACTTTCCTCCAGTTTCTCAAACCGGCTGAGCGACTTGTCGGAATTGTGGGCCTTCGCCAGATCCTTGCCTTTCTGCACCGCTTCGTAGTGCGCGATGAACGCTTTACAAAACACGGCGTCGCCTCTGACTCCCCCATAGATCGTCGATGCGACCAAATTCTCGTCGATTTGTCTAAGCGTCTCAATCATCCCCAGAAGGCCGAAAGAGTTCTCTCTGGTGACCATGACGTAGACCATCGCTAGAGCGCAGGAATAGTTCCATTCCAGATCCTCAGTACGCGATCGATCTCGAGTGAAATAGTCGAAGAGAAACTCAAGTACGAGGTCTTTCAATTCGTACTCTCGGGAGCCAATGGTGACTTTGTCGCTTCCCTCAACCCAGATCGTCGGCGTGAGAACGAGCCAGTGAGCGAATAGAAACAGCTTGTCCCACCCTACCTCGTCAAGGAGCTGAAAGTTCAGAACAAGCGCCAACGCCGACTTGCAGTAGCTGGTGCCCGCAGTGCGCGGATTCTCTAACGCCTCGGCAGGTGGAACCCCTACGCATAGTGACGCGGCTTCGATGAGTCGCTTGCGAACGACACGCTGGAATTCAGCCTCATCGCGAGCGTAGTCGGCTTCCAACGTCTCGTCTTCCCGACAACTTGCGGTGAGCAGTTCTTTCGCACTGATCGCACCTGCTTCCAGCCTAGAGACCGTGTCCTCGCAATCGGACAGGCTCCGCGTCAGCGTCTCGACACCGGCTCGGAGCTTTTCCATGGCGGTTTGGTGCTTCTGCTTGCCGAAGAGCATCGGTTCACGGGCAGTGTCGATTTGCTCGCGGAGGCTGGCGATATCTTCCCGGGTCTTCTGAACGACTCCTGCGGCCGCCTCGTATTCCTCAACAGTCAAATTCGCACGATCTACGGCTCTTGGATCAAACGCGGATACTAAGTAACCTCGCTCGAAGCGAAGTGCGGAGACGCACTCAGCGATCTGACTCGGAGTTGCATCGATCTTGATGCTGTCGAACGCTTCGTGGACCCGCTCCAACTGGTCTTTGAGAACGACGGTCATTGCCCCCCCCGATCTGTGCCGGCCCCCTATCCTGGGGTTTGCGCCTATGTTCTTCCGCCTCCGAGAAGACCGACAGAAAACGGTCCCGCGATGGAGCGCATTGGCGAGCTTCCGGTCACTGCGCCTCGTCCGCGGAACGGACCTCGTACACACACTTGTCTGATTCGGCGACACTTCGAGCCACGTAGACCGTCTTGTCAGCCTCTACTCTGCTTCGAGCGACGAACACCAACTCGACGGCCTCCGACGGAGATCTGGCAATCAGTACCGCCTCACCGGCCTCGGCGCGAGACCGCGCTCGGTACACCGGGAGCGTGTCAGACCTTCCCCTTCCCCTCGCAAACCGTGCAATTGCCGCTCCCGCCGCACTTTGGGCACTTGCTCGAGCTAAGGCCGCCCATCGACAATTCCTTGCCGCGACCTTCGCATCGGCGGCACTTGCCACTCCCACCGCACCCCTTGCACGTCGCCATGTCCAGCTCCTCTCATCGAGATCCATTCGCCGTCGTGAAACCGCACGGCCCCCACCAGCCAGTCGAGTGAACACTGTGATGCTCCCGAAGTAGACGCACTTCTCCCGCCACGGGATCACGGCTGAGGCCAACGTTCAGAACTCGAATGGTTTTCGTCTCCAGCGAGTAATTCCTGCCGCCTTCTTGCCCTTCCACGTCGAACCGGCTTTCTTCCTGGGC
>CAZPJJ010000581.1:0-2226 GCA_964586535.1 uncultured Acidobacteriota bacterium
TCCTGCGCGCGAAGTTCGGGCCCTATCACGACCGCGTTGCCGCGACGTTCATCTACGCGACGCTCGCCAGGTTGCACGGCGCGCGCAAGGGCGCGGCGAAGCAAGAGGTGCTGGGCTACGTCAGCGGCGGCTACGCGCGCATCCTCGCGGCGATCGAGACGGCACTCCACGGACTGGGGGCAGAGGTGCTCACGGGTACCCCCGTCGTGCACATCGAGCGTGGTCGCGAGGGCGCAGGGCAGGGCGTGCACGTCCACGTCGGCGGAAGGTGCTCGACGCGGCGGCTCGTTTTCGACCGTGTCGTGTTCACTGCACCGACGCGGCTCGCGCGGCAGGTCGCGGCGGGAGACTTCGCCGACGTCGTCGAGCAAGCCGAGCGCGATCATCCCACCGGCGAGCACTACCTCGGCGTGATCTGCCACACGCTGGTGTTTCCCGAGCCGCTCACGCCCTTCTACGTGCTCAACATCGGCGAGGAGAACATCGCGCTCACGGGGCTCATCGAGATGACGAACCTCGTCGACCGCCATGCGGAGACCAAGGGCCGGGCGCTCGTCTACCTGCCGCGCTATCTCGCGAGCCACGATCGGGCCTTCGAAGAGGACGACGCCTCGCTCGCGCGCTCCTTCGTCGACGACGGCCTGCGGCGGCTCTTCCCGGCCTTCGATCCCGCGCGCGCGATTTACGCCAAACCGCACCGCGCACGCCAAGTTCAACCTCTGCCGCTCGCAGGGGCGCGCCGCGGCCGCTCGGGGCCGCCGGGCCAGGCGGGGCCCTTCGCGATCGTCAACACGTCGATGCTCTCGATCGCGACGCTCAACAACAACGAAGTCGTCGAACTCGCCGACCGTTTCGTCCAGCACGCCTGGCGCGAGCCGGCCGAGGGCGGACGGTGAGCGAGCCTCGCGCGCGCGTCGACGGTCTCGGCGTCGCATACGCCGTGGCCGCAGCGCTGGTCCTCGCGCAGCTCGCGTGCGTCGCCGCGACGCCGGTGCTGCCGTTTTCGGACGGCGCGAATCACATCGCGGCGGCGTTCATCAAGGCGCGGCTGCTGGCGGGCGACGCGTTTTTCTCCGAACACTACGAGCTTTCGTTCGCGCCCATGCCGTACTGGATCAACAGCCTCTGGACGCTCGCGACGATGCCCATCCTGGGCGCGGTCGCGGGCTACAAACTGCTGACGATCGTCGCGCTCGTCCTGCAGCCCGTGGCGTGGGTGTGGATGTGCCGGCAGGTCGCGCCCGCCGCCGCGGCGCTCGCGCCCGCGGTCGCGGTGATGGCGTTCCACAGCAGTTACTGGGCGGGCTACTCGCACGTGCTCATCGGCATGCCGATGCTGCTGGCGGCGATCGCGCTTTTCTACGCCGGTGAGCGTGGGCGCGAGGTGGGGGATGCGTGGAGTCCGTGGAGACTCGTGCTCTTCGCGCTCCTCGCGCTGGGCGTCTACTTCTCGCACGTGTTCCTGCTGGCCGTGCTCGTGGGCGTCGTCGTCGTCACCGCCGTGCTGCGCCGCCGGGTGTCCGCGGAGCTGGCGATTGCGGGCGGGCTCTTCGCGCTGGCGTGTTACTTCGTGCTCTTCCACGCGGGCGGCGATGCGCACGCGCGGCCGCTCATCTGGGGGCTGACGCCCGCGCGCATCGCGGGCATCGCGGGCCGGACCTTCGGTGTGCCCGGGAGCTTCTCGCCATGGCCGGCGCGCGCGTTCGCCATCGTCCTCGCGGCGCTCCTGGGTGCGCCGGTCGTCTGGCGCCTCCTGCGGCGCCGCTGGGATCGCGCCGCCGAAGGCGTTCACGTGCCGCTCGCGGTCTCGGCGCTCGGGCTTCTCGTGCTCACACTCGTGCTGCCTGCCGGCATGGCCGACGAGACGGGCCGCATGGTGGACGACCTGGCGCAGCGCTTCGAGGCGCCGGCGGTGCTGCTCGCGCTCGCCGCGTTCGGCGGAGTGGTGACGCGCGCGGGCAGGCTCGCGGTCACGACACTCGCCATCGCGCTCGCGCTCGTGATCCTGCCGCCCTCGTGGAGCGCACACCGCGAGCAGGCCGCGACGGTCGCGCGCCTGCGCGCGGAGATCTGGCCGCACATCCCGCTCCATTCACGCGTCGTCTCGATCCAGGCGCCGGACAGCTTCCTCGGCACGACGCCCACCGCTCACCGCCGCGCCTATCTGGGTTGCCTGCTCACGCCGGAGCGCGAGGCGTACACGCCCGAGGTCTTCGCGCGCCGCGG
>CAZPJJ010000582.1:0-2224 GCA_964586535.1 uncultured Acidobacteriota bacterium
CGCCCGGCGATCTCGAGCAGGCGATCGAGGCCGAAATCGCGCGCCTGCAGAACGAGCCGATCCCCGCGGAAGAACTGCAGAAGGTCAAGAACCAGATCGCCGCGGACAACTTCCGCAGGCTGCAGAGCGAGTTCTTCCTGCTGATCCAGTTGCTCTACGCGGACGGACTGGGCGACTGGACGGCCATCAACGATTCGAACGCCAAGCTGCTCGCCGTGACGGCCGAAGACGTGCAGCGCGTTGCGAAGACGTACCTGCAACCCGAGCGCCGCGCAGTCGCGCACTACTACCGCAAGTCGGGCAGCACCGCCGAGCCGGTCCCCGCGGAGCTCGAAGGGCTCCCCGCCCCCGTGCAGCAGCGGATCATGGCGCAAGTGAAACAACTCAGGACGCTGGACGACCGCGCGAAGCTGCAGGAAGCCCTCGCGCAGATCGAAGCGCAGAAGGCGGCGGTCCCGCCCGGCTTCCAGAAGGCACTGGAGTACGTCGCGGCGGAAGTCTCGAAGCGTCTCGCCGCGCTCGGCCAAGAAGGAGGTGAGTGATGAAGCGCCGCGTTGCCTTCGCTCTCGCGGCTCTCGCCGCCTTCACTGCTCCCGCGGTTCTCGCCGCAACCGACGCCCCGATCCCGAAGCGGCCCGAGCAGCTTCGCTATGAACCCTTGAAGTGGGAACCGCCCGCCGCCCTGAAGCACCGTCACGTGCTTTCGAACGGCGTCGTCGTCTTCGTGGTCGAGGACCACGCGCTCCCGCTCGTCAACGTCGGCATCTCGCTGCGCATCGGCACTCATCTCGACCCCGCCGGCAAGACCGGCCTCGCCGAGATGACGGGACGCCTCCTGCGCCGCGGCGGCGCGGGCGACCTGGGCGCCGAGGCCTTCGACGAGCGCGCCGATTTCCTGGCGGCGCAGATCGCCTCGTTCACGGGCCCGACCGGCGGCGGTGCGTCGCTCAACGCGATCACGCCGGTCCTCGAGGAGAGCCTCGCGCTCTTTTTCGACATGCTCGAGCGCCCGCGATTCGAGCAGGCGCGCCTCGATCTCGAGCGGAATCTCTCGCTCGAGCAGATGAAGCAGCGCAACGACGACGCCGGCGACATCCTCGCGCGCGAGTGGCAGTGGCTGCTGCGCGGCGAAGAGCACTTCACCTCGCGCTTCACGACGCAGGCATCGCTCCAGGCGATCACCCGCGACGACCTGGTCGCCTTCCACCGCCAGTACTGGAACCCGAAGAACATGGTGATCGGCGTCTCGGGCGACGTGGAGACGAAGACGATTCTCGCGTTGCTCGAGAAGCACTTCGCCGAAGGCTTCGCGCAGGACGCCACTGCCGCTCCCTGGCCCCCGCCGCCTCCGGCGTTCACGCCCAAGGCCGGGATCTACCGCGTCGAGAAGGACATCCCGCAGTCCAAGGTGCTGATCGGGCACCTGGGCGCGCGGTGGTCCGACTGGTCCGCGAAAGACCCGTACGCGCTCCGCGTCATGAGCCACGTGCTCGGCGACTCGGGATTCACCTCGCGCATCACGAAGAAGGTCCGTTCGGACGAAGGGCTCGCCTACTCCGCGCGCTCGAACTTCGAAGTCGGCACCTACTGGCCCGGGATCTTCAACATCTCGTTCCAGACCAAGAACGAAACCGTCGCGCTCGCAGCGAAGCTCTCGCTCGCCGAGGTCCGCCGCATCCAGGACGAGCCGATCAGCGAACAGGAGCTGGAAACGGCGCGCAACAGCCTCGTGGAGTCTCTCCCGCTCACGTTCTCGTCGGCGTCCGGCACGGTCAACACGTTCGTCCAGGACGTCATGCTCGGCAGACCGCACGAGTACTGGAAAAACTATCGCGACCGGGTGCGCGCGGTCACGATCGCGGACGTGCAGCGCGTCGCGAAGCAGTACCTGCGCGCGGACGAGACGGTCTTCCTGGTGGTCGGACCGTGGGAGCAGGTGCTCCCCGGCGACCCGAACGGCCGTGCGTCGATGAAGGAGTTCGGCCTGGAGCGCGTGACGGAGTTGCCGCTGCGCGATCCGATGACGATGACTCCCTTGGCTCGCTGACGCGGGTCTCTTCGACAGGGGCGGCCTCGGGGCCGCCCCTTTTCTTGTCAATCTCGCGAGACGTCCGTCCGAGGCGGCGTCGCGCGCAGCCGGGGCAGCGCGACGACGACGAGCATTGCGGCGGTGCCGTCGGCGTAGACGCGGAAGTGCCCATCGAGCGTCCTCGCGCGCCGTGCG
>CAZPJJ010000583.1:0-2220 GCA_964586535.1 uncultured Acidobacteriota bacterium
CGGCGTCGACCTTCCACTCGAAGCGCCCCACTTCGCTCGCCACGTCGGGCGCTCCGACCACGGCGTTCGCCAACGTGAGAAAACGCGTCGGCTCGCCAATCGGCGTGTCGCCGACGTCGAGACCGTGATTGAGGCGCGAGACGACGTTGGTGAGTCCGATGGCATCGACATCGAAGACGTTCGTCGCGCGGATCTGCTCGCCCAGCCGGGGAGCATTGCCCGTGACGGGCATGATGTTGCGGATGCCCAGCGCGTGCGCACCGAGCAGATCCGATTGCATGCCGAGCAGGTTGCGATCACGGCACGAATACTGGAGCACCGGTTCGAGGGCATCCCAGGCCGGCGACCGTCCGCCGCAGCGTTCGAGGATCAACCAGGCGAGAGCAATGGAACTCATGCGCGCCGCGGAACGCGAGTCGTCCCGCACGAGCAGCGCGTCGACGCCGGTATTGGCCAGCTCGGAGACTCCGCTGAGCATCGGCTCGACATCGCAGCCACGTGGCGGCGTGGCCTCGACGAGCGTGACGAAGCGACCGGCGGCGACCTTCCGCCCCAGCCGTGATTTCAACTCGCGGGGAACGGGTTCGTGCGGCGCAGCGACGGGAGCGGCCACGACGACGCGCGGCCCCGCCGAGGCGCCCTCGGCGACCCCGCGCAGCACGTCGCGCATCGCGCGGATGTGATCCGGCGTCACGCCGCAGCAACCGCCGACGACGCGAGCCCCGGCCTTGACGAAGCGCTGCACGTAGCGCGCCATGTAGGCTGGCGACGTGAGGTAGTGCATGCGTCCGTCGATTGCGCGCGGGATGCCCGCGTTCGGCATCGCGGCGAGCGGCTTCGTGCAGACGCGCGCCATCGTCTCGACAACCGAGAGCATCGGCGCCGGCCCGACGGAGCAGTTGACGCCCACGATGTCGGCCCCGCTCTCCTCGAGCTTCTGCCCGAGCCACTCCGGAGGGACGCCTTCGGGAGTCCGGCCTTCCTCGTCGACCGTCATCATCGCGATCACGGGCACGGAACCGACGGCGCGAACGGCGCGGACCGCCGCCTGGATCTCGACGATGTCCGAGAACGTCTCGAGGACGATGAGATCGGCTCCGCCCTCGACGAGCGCTTCGACCTGCTCCTGAAAAAGCGCGACGGCCTCTTCGAAGGTCGTCGGCCCCCAGGGTTCCAGCCGAATGCCCAACGGACCGATCGCACCGCCGACATAGGCGGTGCCCGAAGCAACGCGGCGCGCGATGCGGGCTCCCTCGCGGTTGATGTCGCGAACCCGGTCCGCGAGACCGAGCGGTTCGAGGCGGGGACGATTCGCGGCGAAGGTATTGGTCTCGATCGCGTCGGCGCCCGCGGCGAGGAACGCGCGGTGCACCGCCTCGACGAGATCGGGGCGCTGCAGGTTGAGCTCTTCATAGTGAACGTTGAGGAAGACATCGCGTCCGTAGAGCTCGGTGCCCGTCCCTCCGTCGAAGAGGATCGGCCCGCGCTCCAGACGCTCGAGAAAGGGGATTTCCATGCGCGGATCGTGGAGGCGCGCGGCAGGCGCGTCAAGCCTGGAAGCGGCCGGCGACTGAGTTGCTCGTCTTGGACCGAGCGGGCGGGCACCGCCGTCGCGGCGCCCACCCACGTCCTTCCTCGACGTTACTCGAGGACGATGACTTCCACGCGGCGGTTCTGGGCCCGCCCTTCGGCCGTGCCGTTGTCGGCGACGGGCCGCGTTTCACCGAAGGAAACGACTTCCATCATGTGCAGCGGAATGCCCTGACCGTAGAGGTAGGTCCGCACGGCCTCGGCGCGCTCGAAGGCCAGCTTTTCGTTGTAGGCCTCGGCGCCGGAAGAGTCGGTGTGGCCCTGGATCTCCAGGTACACCGCACGATCCATCGCCTTCACTTTCGCGGCGAGATCGTCGAGGGCAGCGCGGGATTGCTCGGAAACCTCGACCTTGTCGACGCCGAACCGCGCGTCACTGTTGGTGAGCGTGACCTGCCAGAGCACCTTGCCGCGCGCGGCCTTCGCGGCCTCGTCCGCCTTGACGATGGCGGTCTCGCCGGTCTGCTGCGCCGTCTGCGCCTTCGCGTCGGCCGAGGCGATGTTCGTCGCCAGTTCGGAGTCCTTCGATTCGAGTTCAGCCAGCCTGTCGCCGTGCTCCTCGACCGTGGACTGGACGCCGTCGATGCGAGTCGTCACGTCGGAGATGGCCGTCTCGAACTTATTCGTCGA
>CAZPJJ010000584.1:0-2214 GCA_964586535.1 uncultured Acidobacteriota bacterium
TCTTCCTCATCAACTTCGCGATGGGAGTGGTCACCGGCATCCTCATGGAGTTCCAGTTCGGCATGAACTGGTCCGAGTACGCGCGCTTCATGGGGGACATCTTCGGTGCGCCGCTGGCGATCGAGGCGCTCGTCGCGTTCTACCTCGAGTCGGTCTTCCTCGGCGTGTGGATCTTCGGCTGGGACAAGCTCTCGCGCGGCGCGCACGCGATCGTCGCCTGGTGCTTCGCGATCGGCTCGAACCTCTCCGCGTTCTGGATCCTCGTCGCCAACTCCTTCATGCAGGAGCCCGTCGGCTACGCGATCAGGAACGGCCGCGCCGAGATGACGGACTTCTTCGCGCTCATCATGAATCCGCACGTGTGGGTGCAGTTCCCGCACGTGATCACCGCGGGCATGGCGACGGGCGCGTTCTTCGTGATCGGTATCGCTTCGTGGCACCTGCTGCGCAAGACGGCCGACTCCGAGCCCTTCCGCCGCTCGCTGCGCATCGCGCTGATCTACGGCGGCATCTCGGTCGCGCTGACGGTGCTCATCGGCCACAACCAGGCGCAGCACATGACGCAGGCGCAGCCGATGAAGATGGCCGCCGCCGAGGCGCTCTGGGAGACCGAGAACCCCGCGTCGTTCTCGGTCTTCACCTGGGGCGACGAGGCCGAACTGCGCGACGTCTGGGCGCTGCGCATTCCGGGCTTCCTGAGCTTCCTCGCCTACAACCGCTTCGAGGGTGAGGTGCAGGGCATCAAGAACGTCCAAGCCGCCTACGAAGAGCGCTTCGGGCCGGGGGACTACATCCCGCCGGTCGCCGTGTCGTACTGGTCGTTCCGCTTCATGGTCGGCGCCGGCTTCGCGATGCTCGCGATCGCCGCGGTGGCGGCTTTCCTGGCCGCGCGCGGCAAGCTCGAGGGCAACTCCTTGATGCTGAAGGTGCTCTTCTGGGCGATCGCGCTGCCCTACATTGCCAACTCGGCCGGGTGGATCTTCACGGAGGTCGGGCGCATGCCGTGGATCGTCTTCGGCCTCCAGCGCGTCGAGGACGCCGTCTCGCCCGCGGTGAGCGCCGGCGAGCTCTTGATCTCGCTCGTCGCTTTCACCGCCCTCTACGGCGTGTTGATGGTGGCGGACGTCTATCTGCTCTCGAAGTTCGCCAAGAAGGGCATGGCCCCCGCGGCCGGTCACTGAGTCGAAGAGGAGCCGCGCGATGGATCTCAATACCCTCTGGTTCGTGCTGATCGGCGTGCTGTTCACGGGGTTCTTCTTTCTCGAAGGCTTCGACTACGGCGTGGGCACGCTGCTTCCTTTCCTGGGTAAGACCGACCAGGAGCGCCGGATGATCATCAATACGATCGGACCCGTCTGGGACGGCAACGAGGTGTGGATGATCACCGCGGGCGGCGCGATGTTCGCGGCGTTCCCGCACTGGTACGCGACGCTCTTCTCGGGCTTCTACCTCGCGCTCGTCGTGATGCTGCTCGCGCTCATCGTGCGCGGCGTGGCGTTCGAGTTCCGCAGCAAGGACGAGAATCCGCGCTGGCGCCGCACCTGGGACATGGCGATCTTCTTCGGCAGTGCCGTGCCCGCGCTGCTCTGGGGCGTCGCGATGACCAACATCGTGCGCGGCGTGCCGATCGATCAATCGATGACCTACGTCGGTGGGTTCTTCAATCTGCTCAATCCCTACGCGCTCATCGGCGGACTCGCCTCGCTCTTCGTCTTCACGCTGCACGGCGCGTGCTTCCTGGCGCTGAAGCTGGGATCGGGTCTGGAAGACCGCGCGCGCGCGCTGGCGATGAAGATGTGGTGGCCGGCGGTGATCTTCTTGATCCTCTTCATCGCCGGCGCCTACGTCGAGACCGACATCTACGAGCGCCTCGGCATCAACCCGGGCGTCGTGCCGCTCGCGGCGGTGGCCGCGTTGCTCGCCGCCGGGCCGCTGCTGAGGCAGAAGCACGAGGGCTGGGCCTTCGTGATGACCGGCATCGCGATTGCGTTCTCGACGGTCACGATCTTCCTGACGCTCTTCCCGCGTGTCATGGTTTCTTCGATCGACGACGCCTTCAGCCTCACGATCTACAACGCGTCGTCGAGCCCCTACACGCTGACCGCGATGAGCATCGTGGCGGCGTTCTTCGTGCCGATCGTCCTCGTCTACCAGGCTTGGAGCTACTGGGTGTTCCGCAAGCGGATCACGACCGAGACGAAGCTCGAGTACTGA
>CAZPJJ010000585.1:0-2214 GCA_964586535.1 uncultured Acidobacteriota bacterium
CCGCGGGCAAGTAAAGACGAGCGCGGGGCGTCCCGGTTCCGGTACCGGATCGCGCCTCCTAGATGCTCGAAACCGGGTACTCGTGCGCTTCGTGCGCCACGGCCCCATGCTTTGCGCCGGCGGCAACGCGCGGGAGCATGCGCGCGGAGGTCCGGCATGGCGGCACGCATCGGTATCGTGGGTTTTGGGCGCTTCGGTCGCGCGCTCGGCGGCCTCTTCCTCGAGGCGGGACATCAGGTCTCGGGCTTCGATCCGGCCGCCACGATCGAGCCCGAGCTTCGCGTCGACTCGCTCGCGGCTCTCGCGGACGCATGCGGGGTGATCATCCTCTGTGTCCCGGTCGCAGACATCGAAAACGCCGTCGGCGGCCTCGCGCCACATCTCTCGCCGCGGCACCTGGTCCTCGACGCGGGCAGCGTCAAACTCGCTCCCTGTGCGGCCATGGACGCCATCCTGGGATCGCGGATCCCGTGGGTCGGCACGCACCCGCTCTTTGGACCCACGAGCCTTGCTCTCGGTGAGCGGCCGCTCCGCGTCGTCGTCTGCCCGAACGAGACGCACACCGCCGCGGGCGTCGCCGCGCGCGTGCTCTTCGAAGGGATCGGCTGCCAGGTCATCGAGCGCAGCGCCGCCGACCACGACCGGTTGCTCGCCGAGAGCCACGCGCTCACGTACTTCATCGCCAAGGGCGTCCTCGACGGGGGCTTTCGCTTCGATCCGGAGCTGGCGCCGCCCTCGTCGCAGGCGATCGCACGTGCCGTCGAGGCGGTTCGAACCGACGCCGGACACCTCTTCGCGACACTTCAGCGGGAGAACCCGTTTGCGAGCGAGGTTCGCCATCGCTTTCGGGATGCGCTCGAAGCGGTCGATCGCTCGCTCGAGATTCCGCAGGAATCGGTGGGCGAGAGCGCCGGGTCGTGGAGGATCCCCGATCTCGGCGCGCGCTCGCCCGAGTTGCGAGCCGTCCGGGATCTCATCGACGACGTCGACCAGGAACTCGTCGCGCTCCTCGCGAGACGCGCGGCGCTGGCGCGTCGCGCGGGTCGCGTCAAGGCCGAACTCGGCGCGGGCATCTTCGATCCGGCTCGCGAGACCGACTTGCTCGAGCGCCGCGGGGCGTGGGCGGACGGACTCGATCTCGATGCGGAGGACGTCATCGAGGTCTTCCGCGCCGTGCTTCGCCTCTCGCGCCGCGTGCAGCGGGGCAACGAGAACGTTGGGGACGACGGTTCGCGGCGCGAGGTGTAAAAGAAGCTGATGAACCGCGCCGGACTTTGCGATACCTGCGCCCACGCCCGAACGATCGAGACCAAGCGCGGCTCGCGCTTCTTGCTTTGCCAGCGTTCCCAAACGGATCCACGGTTCGCCCGCTACCCGCCCCTGCCGGTGCTCGTTTGCCGAGGCCATGAAGCGGCGCCGCGGGCGGAGCAGCCAGAGAAGCCGCGCAATCGTCCCTGAGGCGGGCTCAGCGGCCATCCCGCGCGGGGATGATGAGACTGACCCGCGCGCCACCCTGCGGACGGTGGCTCGCCAGCGCGCGACCCCCATGAAGCGCGGCGATCTTGCCGACGATGTAGAGACCGAATCCCGTCGAGCCCGAGCGGAGCGAAGCGTCCTTGGGTCGCGGACGGTCGCGGGCGAACGCTTCCTCGGGCGGAAACGCCACGAAACCCGGACCTTCGTCCTCGACTCCCAGATGGAGAGTCTCGCCTTCCGTGCGCGCGAAGATCGTCATCGTCGATCGCTCGGGTGCGACGGCCAAGGCGTTGCTCGCGAGATTGACGAGCGCCCGTTCGAGGAGCAGCGCGTCCGCTTCGAGGGCCGAGACATCCTCGGCGCATTCCGTGACGACGGCGACCCGGTGGCGCTTGGCCTGCGGTGCGACGCGCTCGACGACATCCTCGAGGAGTCCCGGCACGAGCACGGGTGCGAACGAGGCCGCGAGCGAGCCGTCCTCGGCGCGCGCGGCCGTCAGAACGTTGACGAGATAGAGATTGAGTTTCTCGCAGGCCTCGACGATGCGTTCGAGCGGGCCGCGCATCGGGCCATCGGCATGGTCTTCGAGCAAGGTCTCGGAAAGCAGTTGGATGCCCGCGATGGGCGCCTTGGCGTCGTGAACGACGGCGGTCACGTGCTCGAGCCGGTCGTGGAGGCCGCGCGAGCGCATCCGCTCGGTGTCGCGCTGCAGGATCAACCGCGCGCGTTGCTGCGACA
>CAZPJJ010000586.1:0-2201 GCA_964586535.1 uncultured Acidobacteriota bacterium
CGTCCTCGCCGGGCGCCGCGAGTGCGAGGCTCGCGTCGAGCGCGACGTCCTCGAAGAGCGCGCGCGCCGGGAGCGCCTCGGCGCTCGCTCGCACTGAGTCCGCGCGCGCCGTGATCGCGAGGCGGCCGTCCTCCTCGAGCCGCGCGCGAAGAGCTGCCGTGCCCTCGAGACCGACGCCTCCCCGGACCAGTTCCGGCTGCGCCGCCACAAGAGCACCGAGATCGAGCGCCGGCGCGTCCGCTTCGAGCGCGCGCACTTCCAGGGGGGTGGCCCGCAGGCGCGCCGTCGCCGTACCCGGTCCCCAAGCCGTTCCGGTATCCCACACGATCGCCAGCGCCGCCTCGCCCGACGCATCGAGATCGACGTCGAGACGCGCCGCCGGGAGCACCACGCTCGCTGCGCCGTCGCCTCGAGGCAGCGTCGCGGCGCCGCCTCCTGTCGTGACCCGCACCGCGACCCCGCCCGTGCCGTCGAGATCGCCGCGCGCCGCGACGCCGTCGATGCGGGCCTGCGCGCCTTCGAGCGCTGCGGGGAGCGCCAGACCGCCCAGCGCGGCAAGGCGCACGATATCGAGCCGTGGCGCCTCGAACGCAGCGAAGCCCCGCATGGAGGGCGCTCCCGCGTCGTCGAACTCCGCGCGCCCCGTGGCCAACGGGGCTCCGTCGTCGCCGCCGGCCAGAGCGACGGCGATGCGCTCGACCACGAGCCTGTCCGAGCGAGGCGGCGGCGTGTCGTCGATCACCGGGGCCGACGCGGGCTCGCCCACGACCACACGAACGCCGTCGACCAAGAGCGCGTCGAAGATCCCCTCCGTCATCGCGCGCGGATCTCCAATGGCCTCGAGGCGATCGACGTGGACCGCGCGCACGAAGGGATAGGCGGGCATAGCCCCGATCGAGAGATCGTGGAGGACGAAGCGATCGAGCCCTTCGATCGAGAGCGCCCCGAGTTCGACCCGCGCGCCAACCCGCTCGGCGAGCGCCGACTCGACGGCGGCGCGCGGCGCATCGCGGGCCAGGTAGACCGCGAGTGCGCCCAATGCGGCGATGAGGACGACAGCGAGCAGGAACGCGCGCCCGAGGCGCCGCAGGCGAGACATGCGTGCATTCTACGAAAAGCGAGCGAGGACGTCCTGGTGGACGTCCTCGCTAATCGAACCGTGTTCCTGACGCTCGAAAACGAACTACTTGCCGAAGAGACCGAGGATCGCGTTGGCGGTGCGATCCGAGATCACGATGTTGTCGGAGAGCGTGAAGCTCGACACGACCGGCGCCACCTGCGGGCCGCCCGCCGAGTTGAACACGTCCGCCGCACCATTCACGTCGACGTCGCCCGTTTCCGGGTCGACGAGCGAATTGAAGACGTCGCCGAACGCCGAGTCCTGGGCCGCGAGATTGCTCAGGAAGCTGAAGAGACCGTAACCCGGCGCGATCCTGTTTTCGAGTTCCTGCACGTTGAGCTTGCTCATCTCTCTCTCCTCCGGCAGGGCGTCCTACGCGCCTGCCCGTTTTTTTGACGGGGCGTCCCTGCCCACGGGCGACCCTTTGTGGGCGCCATCGCGTCCTACATAAGCAAGTCGCGGGCCAACACCGAGGCTTCTCGGCCAGCCGCCGAAACAGGGAATTTTCTGATCGTCGACGTTCGCTTTGTTCGCGGTCAGGGAGGGTGGTTTCGCGCGCTTCGGACCCCGCTGACCGGATCCGCTCAGGCCCCACGAAATCGCGATCGAGTGTGCAGGAAATGAACGCGGCCCCAGCCCGCGCGCTCGTCTTCTCGCCGTCAGAGCAGCGACGGATCGATCAGGCGCATCACGCGGCGCCAGAACACGCGCCCCAAAGGCTGGCGGCCGGCCTGGATCTTCGCTGCGCCGGTCATCCCGGGACGCAACCGTCCCGCGGGGTCCTCGACGCTGGCGCGCACCCGGAAGAGCGCGCGCCCCATCTCGTCGACATCGGCCGCGGGCGCGATGTCGAGCACGCGCCCAATGAAGCTCTGCGAGGGAAACGCACTGAAGACGAAGCGAACCGGCATTCCCGGCTCGACATCGCCGATCTCGCTCTCGAGGACGCGCACCTCCGCGACCATCTCGGCACTCGCGGCGATCTCCAGCAGCGTCGATCCCGCCATCAGGTGCTCACCCTGCCGCTCGCGAAGATCGGGCGTAACGATGACCCCCGCCTCGGGGGCGATCAGATTACAGA
>CAZPJJ010000587.1:0-2192 GCA_964586535.1 uncultured Acidobacteriota bacterium
CACCAGCATGAGGGCGGCCATCGACGCCATCGGAAGCGCACCAAGAATCGGCGCGAGCGCGATCATCGAGGCGAGCAAGAAACCCGCGTGAAAGAACGACGCGAGCGGCGACCGCGCACCCGCCCGGACATTCGTGGCCGTACGCGCGATCGCCCCCGTCGCGGCGAAGCCACCGAAGAACGGCGCGACGACGTTCCCCACGCCCTGCGCGACGAGTTCCGCATCCGGGTCGTGCCGGCGGCCCGTCATGCCGTCCGAAACGACCGCGGAGAGCAGCGACTCGATCGCTCCCAGCATTGCGATCGCGCCGGCGGCTGGCGCGAGTTCCCGGATCAGCGCGAGCGAGAGACCCGGCGAGCCCATGTCCGCTGCACCCGGCTGGAACCAGGGAAACGTGAAAAGCGGGGGAAGCCGTGGGATCCCGTTCCCCGCGACTCCAGCGATGTCGTAGTGAAAGCGACTCGAGATCGTCTCGACAGACCAGTCGGGGCCGAGGAACGAGAGCACCCAGGCGGCGAGCCCGCCGGCCGTGAGCCCCACGAGCGGCGAAGGGATCCGCGCGCTCACGCGAGGCCAGAGCAGGAGGACGGCGAGCGTGAACGCGCCGATCGCGACTTCGGAGAGGCGTAACGTCGGCAGCGCGAGCGTGAGGGCAACGAGGCGATCGAGGAAGTGGTCCGGCCAGTCGATGACGGTCAGGCCCAGGAAGTCTCGAAGCTGGAGGAACGCGATCACGATCGCGATACCGGCGGTGAATCCAGTCGTCACCGGATACGGAATGAACTGGATCAGACCGCCGAGCCGGGCCATACCGAACACGATGAGCATCAATCCCGCGAGGACCGTCGCGATCATCAGGCCGGAGAGACCGTGCTTCGAGGCGATGGGCGCCAGAACGACCACGAAGGCCGCGGTAGGACCCGACACCTGAACGTGGGAACCTCCGAGAAGCGCGATCAGGGCGCCGGCGACGATCGCGGTGTAGAGGCCGTGCTGAGGCGCGACACCGGACGCCACCGCAAGCGCCATCGAGAGCGGGAGCGCGACGCATCCGACGCTCGCCCCCGCGAGAAGATCGGCGAGAAGATCGCGGCGGCCGTAGCCTCCGCGCAGGCTGTCGACGAGAGCCGGTGCCAAACGCAGTCGAGGCGCCGGGGCGGTGGATCGGGACAATGGCGGTCCTCGGGAACCGGAGACGCGAGATCGGGAAAAGGAAGCTGTCGCGTGCTAATTTAGGCCCGCTGGTTCGAGGCTCGCCAGAGTGGCCTCGCGAAGCAGGAGCGCATCGTGAACAAGCTGGTCGCGACCATCGTCGCCGTCATGGTTCTCCTCTCGGGCTCGACCTTCGCCGGTGCCGAGGAAGCGAAGCGCGATCCAGTCGTCGCGGACGTCATTCGCATGCTGGAAGCGGGCGTCTCGCCCGATCTCGTCTCGGCTTGGCTCTCGCGGAACACCATGAAGCCCAAGGAGGTCAGCGCGGACGACGTGATCGAACTGACGCGCGTGAAGGCTCCCGCGCCGCTCGTGGAGTTGCTCATGCAGCTTGCGGCGGGCATGACGCCTCCGCCGCCCACCGCACCGGTGGCCGCACCGGAATCCGCGCCGCGTGCCGCCGAGCCCTCTCCGAGCGGAGCGGTGCCGGTCGCACCCGCACCGACGATGTCCCCTGCTCCCTCACCCATGGGCGAGGTCGCCCCTTCGGCGCGACAGGATGCCTTCGTGACCTTCACCATCGACTACCGTCCCAACGTCGAGGAGTACCAAGAGCCGCACGCGCTTTTCGTCTACGTCGACGGACGGCCCCTCGCTTCGACGGAGGGCGGCACTGCCGTCTCGTTCGCTTTCAACGACAAGATGCGCTTCAGCGTACCGATGAGCGCCGGTCGACACATCGTCGCGGTGACACAGGAGCGCCACAAGCCGCTCTCGAAGAAGCGCGGTAAGTGGGAACACGAAGCTCGCGCCTTCACCCGGCCCATCGTCGTCGACTTGTCGCCCGGATCGAACGCGGAGCTCGAGATTCGCGTGGACGAGCGCGTGATTCCGGGCGTGCGCGAGCGCGGTCCCGTGAGCTACACGATCACCGTCAACGGCGCGCCGCTCGAGGCCCAGGAGTACTTGGGGCCGGTGACGAGCCGTTGGCCGGAGATCTGTGAAGAGGTCGAGACGCGGTTCGATGAGGACGATCGGAG
>CAZPJJ010000588.1:0-2186 GCA_964586535.1 uncultured Acidobacteriota bacterium
AAGATCCTCGACACGATCTACGAGGTCGAGCTCGACAACGCCGGCCCGGTGAACGCGCTCGTGGCGCATCCGCGCACGTGGACCGCGCTCGCGAAGCTCGAGGACTCGACGGGCCAGCCGTTGCGCGCGCCCGATGCGCTCGCGAACGTGGCGCGCCTCTCGACGACGAGCGTCCCGATCGACCAAGACCAGGGGACCGCGCTCGACCAGTGCTCGACGATCCTCGCCGGCAACTGGTCGAACCTCATGATCGGGATGCGCGCGAACGTCCGGATCGAGCTCCTCAAGGAACGCTACGCGGACTACTTCCAGTACGGGTTCCTCGCCTACCTGCGCGCGGACGTCCAGCTCGCGCACCCGCAAGCGTTCGCGAAGCTCATCGGGATCAAGCCCTAAAGGTGCCTTCCCTCGCCCTCCGGGGCGGATCCGCGGCGCCTCCCCGGAGGGGCCTTGCGTCATGGGCGCCGCGGTAATGAAAGGCGAGGAGCGCAGCGCGCCCGATAGATCGCCTCCGGCCCTCGTGGCCGGCACGCTCGCGGCGGTCCCTCCTAGCCGAGCGCGAGCCGGGCGCAGCGCAACACGGGGCCGGCGCGGTGGGAAGTCGTCACCGCGCCGGCGCATTACGGGGAGGCGCCGTGTCGCTCTTAGAACGCGTCGAGGCTCTATGGGCGCGCCTCGAGATGATCGAGATCGACGGGTTCGAGGACGGGGCCGGAGAGCTCGCCGGCGACGCCGGCGCGACCGCGCGCGCCATGCTCGAGGAGATCGACCGCCGGCGCCTCGCGCGCGTGCTCGAGCGATGCCTCGAGGCCCTCCCGGCGCGCCTCCGGACGGTCCTCCGCGCTCGCTTCTACGAGGGCCGGACGCTCGAGGAGGTCGGACGGGGCCTCGAGCTCTCATGCGAGCGCGTGCGGCAACTCGAAGTCCTCGCCCTCGAGAGAATGCGCGAGACGCTCTGTGCGGTCGCCTCGAGGCCCGCGGTTCGCGAGGCCCGAGCGGCCCGCGCCCTCTGGCGCGACGCTCGCCGGCGCCGCGTGGCGCGCGTGCCGTTGCCTCCTCGAGGAGGCGCCCTCGAATGACTCGCGGACGGACTATCCAGGGGAGCGGATCCGAGACTCGCGGCGGGGAGTCCTTGACGGGGAGGTACGGACCGGCGTATCACTCCCCGTGCAAGGCGGACCGCCCGGACGCTAGGAACGTCCGAGCGGCCCTAACCGCGAGCGGGAACGAGCCCCGCGCGAGGCTGCCGGAATGGTACCGCATCTCTCCCCCCCGATTCTCGCTAGACCCCTCACGGCGCGCGGCTTCACGTGCGCGCGTGGGTCGTGCGGTGCGCGCCCGTCGGCGCGCCCGTCCAGTCTCTAGGGGCTCGTTCCTGCCTCGCACGAGTGGAGGCAGGATGGACCGACTCAGGCTCACCGAAGGGCTCGCGATGCTCCGGCACGCGGAGCAATTGCACGAGCTCGCCGATCACCGCGAGCGCCGCGGCGCGCTCGAGGACGTGTCGAGTCTCCGCGCGCTCGCTTCGCGCGTGGCGGCTCACGGTCTCGACGAGGTGCGCGGGGCGATCGAGGCTCCCGGAGCTCGCGGCTCGTGGTGCGTGCCCGGGCATAAGGCGCTTTTCGCCGACGCGGTGCAGCCATGACGCGCGCGGCCGTTGTTCTCCCCGTCCCGGTCGCGGTGGACGACTACGGGTTCCCCGACTTCTGGGGAGCCGTGACGGACTGCCTCTGTCCCGTGTGCCGCGCCGGGTGGCTCCGCTGGCACGAGGCCGGGACCGTGCCGGGATATCGCCGGTGCGACGGATGCGGCCGGGACTTCATCGCGTGCGGCAACGCCGAAGCGCCGGGCGTCGAGCTCGTGCGGAGGGCGGACCGATGACCGCGCCCGACCGCCGGACCGTGCTCGTGATTCGTCGGCCCGGTCAATGCTCGTGGTGCTCCTGCCGGACGCCGAGCGAGGCCGCGACGGCATGGGCCCAGGCCGAACGATTCCAGCAAGGCCACCGCATCTTCGAGGCGAAGTGGGACGGGACGACGAAGGACGTCACCGACGAAGTCCTCGGCCGGGTGAAACCATGACCGCCGAAACCGTGTTCCGCGCGGTCGCCGAAACGCTGATCTTTCTCGGCGCCCTGGGGATGCTCGTTACCGGGCTGATGCTCCTCAGGGAAGAACAAGAGCGGC
>CAZPJJ010000589.1:0-2184 GCA_964586535.1 uncultured Acidobacteriota bacterium
CGCTCCCGAGCAATCTCTCACCGCGGCGCTCTTCGGCGGAACGTCCTGACCACTTGGGCGAAGTTCGGCAGCCTGCTAGCATCGCGCCCATCTCAAGGAGCAGGCAGCCGCGATGAGCGAGCCCGAGACCGTCCATCTCTCCGTGCCGAGCCGCCTCGAGCACCTCGATCTCGTCCAGGAGATCGCCGAGCGGCTGGCCGGATTCTCGGGCTTCGACCCCGAGCAGAGCCTCGACTTCGGGCTCGCGGTTCGCGAGGGCGCCATCAACGCGATGAAGCACGGCAACGGCTTCGACCCCGCGCTGCAGGTCGACCTGGCCTACGTGCTCGGCGACCGAAGCCTCGAGGTGCGCATCCGCGACTTCGGTGCCGGCTTCGACCCGACCGCCACTCCCGATCCCACCGCTCCCGAGAACCTCCTGCGCACCTCCGGGCGAGGGATGCTTCTCATCCGCTCGCTCGTCGACGAGATCTCCTACGTGCGCCACGCCAAGGGCATGGAACTCGTCATCGCCCGCCATCGTCCGTCCCCGGACCACGGAACGGACAGCGCGGGCGGAGCCGCCGTCGGGGGCGCGACGTGAACCCTGTCTCCCTCTTCGAGCGCGGGCGGGTCACGGTCATCCGGCCACAGGGCAGACTCACGATCGGCGCCGCTCTCGACGCCCTGCACGACACCGTGCTCTCGGCTCTCGATCACGGTGCGCGATTCGTCGCCCTCGATCTCTCCGACACGACCTACCTCGATTCGGCCGCCCTCGGCGAGATCGTCGCCGCGCGCCGGCGCGTCCGAGACGCGGGTGGCGTGTTCGCGCTCGCGGGATGCACCGGAAAGGTGCGCGACCTGATGCTCCTCACGCGTCTCGACACGCTCGTCGCCCTTCACGACACGCTCGACGAAGCCGTGCGCGCCCTCGAGGCCGATGCCGCCGGGGGCGATCGCGAAGGTCCCTGAGTTCGGGCGTCAGCGGGGGCCGAGCTTCGCCTTCCACCGTGCGATCAAGTCCAGCGCGTTCCGCGGCGTCACGCCGTCCGGATCAATGCCGCGCACTTCGTCGAGCACGGCGCTTTCACCGGGACTGAGCGCGGGCGCATCGAAAAGCCCCAACTGCTGCACGCGTCCCTCGGCGCGCAGGAGGCGATCGGCGGGCGAAATCTGCGCCGAAAGCTCCTCGAGGATCTGTCTCGCCCGGGCGACGACGCGATCGGGGAGCCCCGCGAGGCGCGCCACGTGGATTCCGTACGAGCGGTCCGAGGGGCCGCGCTCGACGCGGTGGAGGAAGACGATGTCGTGACCGTGCTCGCGCACGGAGATGTGCACGTTGGCGAGGCGAGGCAGCCGCGCCGCGAGTTCGGTGAGCTCGTGGTAGTGCGTGGCGAAAAGGGCCTTGGGCTGCAGCCGCGGATCGTCGTGCAGGTGCTCGACGACGGCCCACGCAATCGCCATGCCGTCCCAGGTCGCGGTGCCGCGTCCGATCTCGTCGAGGATGACGAGCGAGCGCGGGCTGGCGTTGTGCAGGATGTTGGCCGTCTCGGTCATCTCGACCATGAACGTCGATTCGCCTTGCGCGAGATTGTCCGACGCGCCGACGCGGCAGAAGACGCGGTCGACGACGCCGATCCGCGCGCGCCCCGCGGGGACGAACGAGCCCGCCTGCGCGGCGATCACGATCAGCGCGACCTGACGCAGAAAAGTGCTCTTGCCGCCCATGTTGGGCCCCGTCACGACGAGCAGTCGCTCGTTCGCGTCGAGCGAGCAGTCGTTGGGCACGAATGCGCCGCGCGGCAGCAGTGCCTCGACCACGGGGTGCCTTCCGTCGACGATCTCGATCGTGTCGCCGTCGTCGATCGTCGGGCGCACATAGTCGGCGAGCGCGGCCGCCTCGGCGAAAGACGCGAGCGCATCGACGTCCGCGACCGCCGACGCCGTGCCGCGCAGGCGAGCCGCGCGAGTGACGACCTCCGCGACGAGCGCGTCGAAGAGCGCTCGCTCGCGTTCGCCCTGGCGCTCTTCCGCGCTCAGGATGCGCGTTTCGAGCTCGCGGATCTCGGGCGTCACGTAGCGCTCGCCCGTGGCGATCGTCTGCCGCCGCTCGTAGCGGTCGGGAACGCGCGCTACGTTCGCGCGGCTGATCTCGATGTAGTACCCGAAGACGCGGTTGTAGCGGATCTTGAGCGATGCGAT
>CAZPJJ010000590.1:0-2178 GCA_964586535.1 uncultured Acidobacteriota bacterium
AGTCGACTGTCCCTCTAAGTCGCCTGTCCCCTGTTAGTAGAGGTTGCGGATGTTGGGGAAGAGGTACGTGTCGAATGCGGCGTGAAGATCGAAGGCGGGAGCGTGGCCCCAGTCGCGGCGGGCGGCGGAGTCGTCGACGTCGGCGGGCCAGGAGTCGACGATAGCTTGGCGCTTGGGGTGCGGCTCGAAGGTGACGCGCGCGTCGGGGAAGGCGCTCTTCACGAGATCGCGGATCTCGCCGGCGGACGGGTTGAAGGCGCCGATGTTGTAGACGGTGCGGGTGAGCTTCTCGCGGGGCGCGCGGGCGAGCGCGAGGGTCGCGGTGACGGCGTCGGGCATCGCCATGAAGGGGATGCGCGTGTCCTCGCGCACGAAGCAGGCGTAGGGCTCGTGCTTGGCAGCCTGGTGGATCATCTCGGGGGCGTAGTCGCTCGTGCCGCCCGAGGGCACGGTGAACGCGGAGATGAGTCCGGGGAAGCGGATGCCGCGGAAGTCCACGCGTGGCGCGGCAGCGTCGGCGTCGAGCTGCTTGTAGTGGCGCGCGTGGTAGCGGCCGAGATGCTCGCAGTAGAGCTTGTTGCAGCCGTACATCGTGATCGGATTGAGGTGCTCGTCCTCGGGCACTCGCCCCGCCCGCGCTTTCGCGTCGAGCGAGCCCATGCCGTAGACGGCGATCGAACTCGGGTAGAGGAAGGTCACCGGCGATCCCTGCCCGCGCCCCTCGGCCTGCGCGAACTCGAGCAGGTTGAGCGTCCCCTCGACATTGACCTGGTGCGCCGCGACGGGCGTGAACTCGGCGCGCGTCGAGAGCAGCGCGGCGAGGTGATAGATCGTGTCGACCGCGTACTCGGCAAGGATCGTCTCGAGCAGGTTCTTGTCGAGGATCGACCCCGTGATCCCGTGGCTCACGTAGCGCGCGATCTCGGGCTCGAGCGGCTTGAGGTCGAGCGTGATGACGCTCGTCGAGCCTTCCTCGGCGAGATGTTTGATGAGCGTGTGGCCGATTTCTCCGGCAGCGCCGGTGATGAGCGTGACGGGCTTACGCACGGCGGAATCCTCTTGATCGAGTTGGAAGTGGGCGGGGGGGGGGCAGGAGCGCGCAAGCTTCGAGCGCGGCCGGGCGGGCTGTCAAGGGCGCGAGGTGTATCCTGTCCGACCACCCGCCGGAGATATCGCCCCATGACCCACGGCCACGACGACGGCGCCGAATCGCGCTGGTCGCTCGAAACTCGCTCCATCCATGTCGGACAGCACCCGGATCCAGCGTTTGGCGCCGTGGCGCCGCCGATCTACCAGACCTCCACGTTCGCGTTCGACTCGCCCGCCCAAGGCGCGCGGCGCTTCGCCGGCACCGAGTCGGGGTTCATCTACTCGCGCATGGGCAACCCCACCACGGCGCGCCTCGAGGAATGCATCGCGTCCCTCGAAGGCGGCTGCGGCGCGCTCGCGACGGCCAGCGGCATGGCGGCCGTCTCGATCGCGATGCTCGCGTTCCTGAAGGCCGGTGACCGCGTCGTCGGCACCGACTGCGTCTACGGCCCCACGCGCCTGCTCGTCGAAGAAGAGCTCACGCGATTCGGCGTCTCGTGCCGCTTCGTCGACACGGCGGATCTCTCCGCGATCGAGCGCGCCTGCGCGGACGGCGTGCGCATGCTCTACCTCGAGACGCCCGCCAACCCCACGCTCAAGCTCGTCGATCTCGAAGCCGCGGTCGCCATCGCGCGCCGCCACGACGCGATCGTCGTCTGCGACAACACCTTCGCCTCGCCGATCCTCCAGCGCCCACTTGCGCTCGGCGTCGACGTCGTGCTGCACAGCACCACGAAGTACATCAACGGCCACGCCGACGTCGTCGGGGGCATCCTCATCGCCCGCGACGAAAAGCATCTCGCGCGCATGCGCCGCGTCCGCTCGTACTACGGCGGCTCGATGGACCCGCACCAGTCATGGCTGGTCCTGCGCGGCCAAAAGACGCTCTCGCTCCGCGTGCGCGCCGCGCAGCAGAACGCCATGGCGATCGCGCCGATGCTCGAAGCGCACCCCGCCGTCGCCCGCGTCCACTACCCCGGCCTCGAGAGCCACCCGCAGCACGCCCTCGCGAGGCGGCAGATGGACGGCCCGGGATCGATGATCGCGCTCGAACTCTTTGCGCAGGGAATCAGACCGATTACCATCTCC
>CAZPJJ010000591.1:0-2174 GCA_964586535.1 uncultured Acidobacteriota bacterium
CTGCAGCGCCGCATCGAGCGCGACGAAACCGTACCCCTTCGCCCGTAGCGCGCCAAGGATCGCGGGCAGTGCGTCCGCGTTGATCGCATTCGCGTGAATGAGCAGGATCTGCGCGATGTCGCGCCCGAAGATCGCCCGCGCCTCGCTCTCGTAGAACTCCGTCATCGCGAGCGTGTAGCCGAGATAGGCATCGCGAATGCGCTTCAGTTCCGGCTCGTCGCCGCGCATCAGCGCCTTCACGTAAACCGCGTTGAAGAGCCAGTCCGAATTCTCGATCGTGAACGGCGCGATCGTGTAGTCGCGCTCCGCGAGGAAGCGCTCGAAACGCGCGCGAATCTCGGCGGTCGGGCCGGTGTGCGTGTAAGGGTGACGGTAATAGCGCAGGGGCCGCCCGTGCTCGCGCGACAGCCAGCGAGTCACCACTTCGCCCGTGACGACCGCCTCCTCGACAGCCTCGACCGGGGTATCCGTCAGCCCGACGTGTCCGAAGTTGTGATTGCCGAGCTCGTGGCCCGCGGCGAGCCAGCGCTCCAAGATCGCGACGCGCCGGTCCATCTCGCCACGCTGCAGCAGCTTGTCCTCATTGACGAACGCCACCGTCGAGACGCCGTGCGCCGCGAAAGCCGCAAGGATGCGCTCCGTCGCGCTCTCCATGGCCGCCACGTCGAGTCCCCGCGCGAGAAACGGCAGGTCATCCACCGTGACCGCCATCCTCCGCGCAGGCTCCTCCGCACCCGCGGCCCCGACACCCACCAGCAACCCAACGACCGCAGCGATGATTCTCACTTTCATAGCCGCGCAGTATAAGGGGACAGGCGACTTAGGGTGCCTGTCCCTCTAGGTCGACTGTCCCCCTAAGTCGACTGTCCCCCTAAGTCGACTGTCCCCCTAAGTCGACTGTCCCCGTATCTCGGGTATCACCAAGCGTCAGCGGCGCCAGAAGCCGGGGAGCATGACGAGGAGGACGGTGTAGACCTCGAGGCGGCCGCAGAGCATCAGGAAGGTGAGCACGAGCTTCACGTGCGCGGGCATCCAGCCGAAGTTGTCGGTGGGGCCGATCTCGCCGAGGCCGGGGCCGACGTTGCCGAGGGCGGTGAGCGAGGCGGTCCAGGAGGTCACGAGGTCGGCACCGCTCGCATTGACGACGAGCATGCCGAGCACGGCGAGCACGATGTACGACGCAAGAAAGCCCCAGATCGCCCCGATGACGGCTTCGCTGACGGGCTGATGGCGGTAGGTGACGGGATGGACGGCGTGCGGATGCAGCATGCGGGAGAAGCTCGCACGCAGCGACCGGAACGCCAGGAGCGTGCGCAGCGTCTTGATCCCGCCGCCCGTCGAGCCGGCCATCCCACCGAACGCCAGCAGCAGCACGATCGGTCCCATCATCGCCGCCGGCCACTGCTCGAAGTCCGCGGTCGCGTATCCGGTCGTCGTCATCAGCGATACCACCGTGAAGAGCGCGCCCTCCACGGCTTCGCCGGCGGGCGTGCCCGCAAGCATGAGCACGATCGCGCTCGGGATCGCGAAGAGCGCGACGAGCGCCGCGTACCAGCGGAACTCTTCGTCACGCGCGATCTCGCCGAAGCGACCATTCACGGCCTTGAAGTGCAAAACGAAGTTCGTCCCCGCCAGAAACATGAAGACGATGATCACCGCGCGCGTCGAAGTGTTCTCGTAGGCGCCGATCGAAGCGTTGCGCGGCGAGAAGCCGCCCGTCGCCATCGTCGTGAACGAATGGTCGACGGCGTCGAGTATCGGCATGCCCGACATCGAGAGCAGCAGCACCTGGAACGCGGTCAGCCCCACGTAAACCAGCCAGAGGTACCGCGCCGTCACGGCGAGCCGCGGCGCGATCTTGTCGGTCACGGGCCCCGGCACCTCGGCGCGAAAGAGCTGCATCCCGCCCACGCGCAGCAGCGGCAGCACGGCGATCGTGAAGAGGATGATCCCCATCCCGCCGATCCACTGCGTCATCGAGCGCCAGAAGAGCAGCGACCGATCGAGCGCCTCGATGTCGCGTAGCACCGACGAGCCCGTCGTGGTGATCCCCGAGACGCTCTCGAACCATGCGTCCACGAGACCCATCTCGCCCGCGGCGACGAAGGGCACCGCGGAGACCGCCGACGCGACGATCCAACCCGCGGCGACGACGAAGAACCCGTCGCGCGGAC
>CAZPJJ010000592.1:0-2174 GCA_964586535.1 uncultured Acidobacteriota bacterium
GTGGCCATCGAGCCGGCTTCGGTGATGCCCTCTTCGAAGATCTGGCCGTCTTTCGCCTCTTTGTAAGAGATCAGGTACTCGGCGTCGACGGGCGTGTAACGCTGCCCCAAGGGCGAGTAGATCTTGAACTCCGAGAAGAGCGGATCCATGCCGAAGGTGCGCGCTTCGTCGGGGATGACGAGCACGACGCGGCGTCCGACCTTCTTGTCCTTCATCATGCCGCGCACCATGCGCGCGCACGCCATCGTCGTCGATGCTTCCTGGCCCTCGGGCGTACCGCCGAAGAACTCGGTGAAGGGCTTCTCGCGCGGGACGTCGAGCTTGACCGGGATGACGACGCGGCGCGGGAGCGGCCCGCCGAGCGCGCGCCGGCGCTCCAGCATGTACTGCACCTCGGGGCTGTCCATGCCGGGGTGGTAGTACGGCGCTTCCTTCAACTTGGCGTCGGGGATGGGCAGTTCGAGCAGGTCACGGAAGCGGCGCAGCTCTTCGGCCTCGAGCTTCTTCACCTGATGCGTGACGTTGCGGCCCTCGACGTCGGGGCCGAGCGTACAACCCTTGACCGTCTTCGCGAGGATCACCGAGGGGCGGTCTTTCGCTTCCGTCGCCACTTTGTACGCGGCGTAGAGCTTGCGGTAGTCGTGGCCGCCGCGCCGCAGACGCTTGATCTCGTCGTCGCTGAGATGTTCGACGAGCTTCGTGAGGCGCGGGTCGTCGCCGAAGAAGTGCTTGCGTACGTACTCGCCGGTCTCGACCTGATAGCGCTGGAAGTCGCCGTCGAGCGTCTCGTTCATGCGCTGCACGAGGACTCCGTCGACGTCCTTGGCGAGCAGCGCGTCCCATTCGCGGCCCCAGAGCACCTTGATGACGTTCCAACCCGCGCCGCGGAAGACGGCCTCGAGCTCTTGCACGATCTTGCCGTTGCCGCGCACGGGACCGTCGAGGCGCTGCAGGTTGCAGTTCACGACGAAGGTGAGGTTGTCGAGTCCCTCGCGCGCGGCGAGCGTGAGCGCGGCGAGCGCTTCGGGCTCGTCCGTTTCGCCGTCACCGAGGAAGGCCCACACGCGCGCGCGGCTCGTGTCGACGAGGCCGCGATGCTGCAGGTAGCGGTTGAAGCGCGCCATGTAGACCGCGTTGAGCGGCCCGAGCCCCATCGAAACAGTCGGGAACTCCCAGAAGTCGGGCATCAGGCGCGGATGGGGATAGCTCGAGAGGCCCTTGTTGGAGACCTCGCGGCGGAAGTGGTCGAGGTCGCGATCGGTGAGCCGCCCCTCGAGGAAGGCGCGCGCGTAGATGCCGGGCGCGGCATGGCCCTGGATGAAGATGTGATCGGCGCCGCCCTCGGCGTCGTGGCCGCGGAAGAAGTGATTGAATCCGACTTCGTAGAGGCTCGCGGCCGAGGCGTAGGTCGAGAGGTGTCCGCCGAGGCCGGGGAAGTGCGTGTTGCCGCGGACGACCATCGCCACGGCGTTCCAGCGGATCAGCCGCCGGATGCGGCGCTCCATCGTCTCGTCGCCGGGGAACGTGGGCTCCTGTTCGGGGCTGATCGTGTTGATGTAGCGCGTCTGAGTCGTCGGCGGCAGGCCGAGCTGCAGTTGGCGCGCTCTCTTGAGCAGCTTGTAGAGCAGGAACTGCGCACGGGCGCGTCCCGAGCGCTCGACGACTTCGTCGAGCGAATCGAGCCACTCCTGCGTCTCGAAGGAATCCCCGTCGGGAAGCTGTTGTTTGAACTGCTCGAAGATCATCGTCGGTCCTCTCGCGTGGCCGTCATGAGCACCCGCCTCGTCGCGGTGAAGCGGTCGCCGAAGCGGGAGACGCCCAGGGCGCGCATGGTGGCGGCGTGGTCGCGCAGGTAGGCATCCAGCGACGCCCGGTCGCGGATGCGGTAGTGAACGGTGAAAAGCAGGTGTTCGGGATCGGTCCCGCCCTCGTCGCGAGGGTCGCGCTCCCAGATGTCGGCCCCGAGAAAGCCCGCGAATCCGAGCATCTCGTCGACGTGCTCGGGGAGCCACTTCCGATACTCGGAGCCGACCGAGGGGTCGACCGCGAGATTCACTTCGTAGACGAGCATCCCAATCACCTCGCGCCCCGAGTCTAACGAAAGTTTTTCTAAACGCCCGCGACCGGTAAGCCGCCCGCCGGGCCCGTCCCCGGGGCCCCTCGTCCGAGCGTCG
>CAZPJJ010000593.1:0-2164 GCA_964586535.1 uncultured Acidobacteriota bacterium
CCACGACAAAGGGAAGGGAAAAGACCACGACGACGACGACGACGATGATCGGCGCGGCCGAGGCAAGGGACGCGACGACGACAACTGACGAGGAGCTGCGCGCGACTCACTCCTCGTCGAGATCCTCGATCAACTCCTCGATCTCCACCTCGAGCGTCATGAAGGCGCCCTGACGGCTGATCTCCACTTCGAGTTCGTTGCCGATGCCCCCCTCGAGGACCAGGCGCCAGAGCGCCGACGCCTCGACGACGTCGTTGCCATCGACCGCGAGCACGAGATCGCCGGGGCGCAGACCCGCGCGGTCAGCGGCGCTGCCGCGCTCGACCTCGCCGATGAGGACGCCGCGTTCCTCGCCGCCGCCCCAGTACTCGCGCAAGCCGAGCGGCACCTTGATGGGCACGGCTCCGATCGTGCCGCGCTTCACCGCGAGCCTTCCGCGCTGCGGAGGCATCTCGCCGAGACGCAGGATGAGCGAGCGCTCCTCGCCGCGGCGCACGAACGCGAGTTCGACGTTGTGGCCGGCTTCGTGGCCCTGGACCGCGGCGATCACCGAACGCGGCGAGTCCACCGCGCGGCCGTCGATGCGCAGGATGACGTCCGACGCGCGCAGTCCCGCGCGATCCGCGGGCGAATCGCGCACGATCGCCGAGATGCGCACCCCGGCGGGCGGTAGGTCGGCGGCCGGCATGAGAGTGGATGTGTCGTTCGATTCGCCGACGGGCGCGGGGACTTCGACCGGCGCCAGCGTGACGCCGAGCCAGCCCGGCCGCGGTTGACCCTCGGCGAGGGCGGAAGGCACGGCGCCCGCAATGAGAGCCAGCACCGAGAACGCGAAGACGGGGAGGACGGCGAGTCGTGCCTGCATGGTGTGCGGCCTCCGGGAGCGAGATGGGATCGACGTTAACACGGATCCCCGGACCGTCCCGGCCCTCACGCCGGCCACGCAAGGACCGCCGCGCACGATCCCGCGTCCACCGGCCTCGGTAGCGCGATCGTGCCCAGACCGTCGCCGCCGCCCACTTCGCAGCCGCGGCCCTGCACCACTTCGCGGACGACCAGCGCGGCGACGTGCGCGTCGAGCATGTCCTTCGGCCCCGGCGCGAATGCCGCGAGCGGCAGCGCGACGACGGGCTCGCGCGCATCCCGCAACTGCTGATAGGCGGCCGAGGGGAAAACCTCGTGAACGACGCGGGCCGCGCGCGCGAGCGTGGAGAAGAGCGCGAAGCCCGTCTCCATCCACGACGGACATGCCCCCATGAGTGGCGTCCACTGCGGACGGCCCAGGCCGAGCGCGCTCACCACCACCTCGCAATGTCGGCCGAAGCCGCGATCGCCCGTCCGCCGCCGCCGCCACGCATGCTGAGCGCGATCCCAGTAGTGCTCGCGCGGTGCCGGGCGCGCGCGGCGCGGCGCGTCGATAGCGATCGCGGCCGTCGTGCGCCGCGTGCGTTCGAGACATTCGATCGCCGACGCGAGCGCCGCGGCCGTACCGCCTGCGCTCGGCGCACTCGTCCAGCCGCGATCGACGGCGTGCCCGCACTCGTCGAGCGCCGCCCACGCACAGCCGCGCGCGACCTGCACATCGATGCCGACGAAGAGCCGCGGGATCGAGCTCACGACTTGCGCCGCCCGCGCCCCGTCAACGCCAGCCGCATGATCGGGCGCGTCGGCGAGCGCCGCACCACCTCGCGAAAGCCCGCCTTCTCGAAGGCCGAGGCGAGTCCCGTCCACACGAACGCCGCCGGGCTCTTCGTCTTCGCGCTCGCGGGCTCGACCGGATAGCCCTCGAGGATCGTCGCGCCCTGCGCGCGTGCGTGCTCCGCCGCCGCGCGCAGCAGCGCCACGCTGACGCCGCGCCCACGCCACTCGCGCCTGACGAAGAAGCACGACACCGACCACACGCGCGCCTCGTCGACCGGCGCGAGAATGCGCGAGCGCGTCAGCGCGGTGTAGTCCTCGCGGGGTGCGAGCGCGCACCAACCAACGGCCTCGTCGCCGTCGAGCGCGAGCAGGCCGGGGACGGCGCCGCGCCCGACGAGGGCGCGCATGCGGCGCTTGTTGCCCTCGCCTTTGCCCTTCTCCCACTCCGCGCGCGGTAGCCGCCAGAACATGCACCAGCAGCCCGCGCACGCGCCCTTCGGTCCGAAGAGCTCCTCGAACGCGG
>CAZPJJ010000594.1:0-2159 GCA_964586535.1 uncultured Acidobacteriota bacterium
GGTGACGATGGAACTCATCGTGATCCCGGAAGGACACGAGCCCGCCCGCGCGCGCGATCTCGGCGACATCGACGAGACCTGGGAGGGCCTCGGCCGCCGCGGGGGCGCTCCGCGCCTCGTCGCAACGAGCGGCGCGCGCGCGGTCGGCGTCGCGCAGAATGTCGCCGTGGTCGAGTTCGTCGAGCTCGCGCAGAAGCGTGGCGATGGCCAGGGGCTGCAGGCGAAACGCCGCGCTCTCGCCGGCTTCGCCTCCTGCTGATCGGATACCGCACGAACCTCGCTCCACGGCTTCCTCGCGCTGACCAGGCGGGGAATACTCCCGTCAACGAAGCAGCACCGAATCGACGATCCCTCCAGCATGTTCGACCGGTGCGGTTGGTTTTCTCTCCGGCAGGCGTGGCGTGAAGCGGGAACCGACGCGACGATTCCCAGGTCGCTCTCTTCCTCCTCCCCCTTTCTCTCCAGCGGTCCCGCTTCGCGCCACAGTTTTCTTGGTTTCCGACCTTCTCCTTCGTCGTCGTCTTCCCGCGCACGTCCCACGCCCGAGATGCTCCGCTCTCGCCCCGGGATCGCGACAGCCCCTGACGGCGCGCGGCCCGTACAATGGCGGCCCATGGCCCACCGCAAGTCCACGCTGCTTCTCGTGACCGTCCTCCTGATCGGCGCGGCGCCGTCCGCACTCTCCGAGGCGCCCGCCACGCTCGACAGCCGCTACGCCGCCGCCGCCGAGGTGGCCGCCAACGGTTCGCCCGAGCGCGCTCTCGATCAGCTGGCACGACTGGCCGACGAACGTCCCGACTCCGTTCCCGTACATCGGGCCATCGCGCTGCTCGCACTCGAGACCGGCCGCGCCGACACGTGGCGGGCGACATTCGCGACCCGAGTCCGCCGCATGGCCCGCGACGTCGGCGCCAGCGTCGGCCTCGCCATCCTCGAGAACGCGCGCGGCGAGCGCGCCGCGGCGCACCGGTTGTTGACCACCGCGCTCACGGCCGAAAGCCGCGATCCGCTGCTCGTGCCGCTGCTGCTCGACACCGCCGCCGATCCGGACGGCCTCGTCGCCTGGATGCGCCAGCGTCAGGCCGTGCTCCCTCACGATCCGCTTTTCGCGTCACTCGTGGCGCGTGCGCTTCTCGCCCGCGACCGCGTGAGCGACGCCGCTTCCGTGCTCGAACGCGCGCGCCTGGACGATCCCGAACAGCCCGATCTCTCTTTGCTCCACGCGCTCACGCTCCGCGCCGCGGGTGAAGAGCGCCAGGCCTGCGAGGTCGCGTCGCTCGCTTCCGGTTTCCTTCTCGAGCGCACGTCAGCTGCCGAGACGCGCGTCCCCGATCGGGTCGCGCTCGTTCGCGTGCTCGTCGCGTGCGGTTTCGTCGACGAGGCCGAGGGTGTGCTGGCAAGGCTCGGGCCGCGCGATGCGATCGGTGTCGGATCCAACCTCGAACGCGAGATCGCCCTCGCCGAAGCCGAGTGGCGCGTCGCGACCGGGCAACCGCTCGCCGCGCTCGAGATCCTCGAGACCCGCATCGGCGAAACCGGGCTCCCCGCCGCGATGCGCGAGGCCGCCCTTGCCATCCGCGCGCGCGCCGCGGCAGCGACGGGGGCCGTCGACGACGCGCTCGTCGCGGCCGTCCTCACGCCCTTGCCGCGCGGCTTGGCACTGGCCGATCGCGCGTGGGCGCTCGCGGCGCTTTCCGAAGTCGAAGGACTACCAGACCGCGCTCGGCTCGCGAGCGAGATCGAGCGCGCGGCTCTCGCCGCGGAAAACGCGTCATGGCCCGTTCGCGCCGAGCGGCTGCACTTGCTGGCGTCTCACCTGCGCGGTGACGCCAGGCCGAATGTCCGCGCGAATTCGCAACTCCCGCGCTCGGCGACTCGCACCGTGGCGACGGCCATCGTCGCCGCGAGTGCATCGTTGCGAGCCGGGCGCGCCGCTGAGGCTCTCCTGCGCGCGTCCCTCGAACCGCTCGCCCTCGTCGGCGCTCCCGGCCAGCTCGTGGCACGCCTGCGGCTCGTCGCGGCCCGGGCCGCGTTCGCGGAGGGCCAGCGCACCCGCACGCTCGAGTTGATCCAGGACGGTCTGCTCGACATTCAAGAAGCCGACCGGGCGCGGCCCTTCTTGCCCATCGAACTCGCGGCGATCGCCGGCGACCCTAGCG
>CAZPJJ010000595.1:0-2149 GCA_964586535.1 uncultured Acidobacteriota bacterium
GCCTCATCCTTGGCTTAAGGATTATGGCTACCCGGACAATACGCGCTTGACGAACACGCGCATGCCAACCGCGCGCGTCGCGTCGCCCAGCTCGTCGACGACCGGTTGCACCACGTCCGCCAACAGATCGCAGCGCGTCCTGGCGAGCTCGAGCGTGCCGTTCTCGATCCGCGCGAGGTCGAGGTAGTTCCGGCAAAGCGCGAGCGCTCGGTCGACGGCGCGCCGAATCGCGCCGATGAGTTGCGCCTGCCGCGGCTCGAACGCACCCACGAGGCCATCGTCGAGAGCGTGCGCCGACCAAGAGATCGTCCCCAGCACATTTTTCAATTCATGCGACACGAATCCGAGCATATTGAGATAAGCCTCGTTGGCCGCCGTCAGCGAGCGGTTCGCATCGGCCAACTCGGCCTGCTTCGCCTTGATATGGGCATCGCGCTCGGCGAGCGCTCGCGTCATGCGCGAGAAGGCTCGCGTCAAGCTCGCCACCTCGTCGTCGCCGCGCGGATCTTCCACGGCGAGCTTCAGATCACCCTCCGCGATGCGCGTCGCCGCCGCCGACAGTCTCGCGAGAGGTAGCGCCAGGCGCCGTGCCAGCACATGGCTGACGGCGAGCGTGATCGCGATCGCGACGGCGGCGATCGCGCCGTACGCACCGGCGAGCGACCAACGGAGGGCCGCGAATCTGGAACTCGGCGAGCGCACGACGATCGCGCCGCACGGGACGCCATTCGTGGTCGTGATGGGCATCGCCGCCGAGAGCCAGTCCTCGGTCCAGCGGTCTGCGCTGAACCACGGCTCGTTGCGATCGAGAACCGCCTCGCGCATGGAGGCGGGCATCGGCGGCCGCTGTGTTGGCCCTCCCACTCTCTCGTCGTTCGCCGTCGTCAGGACGCACGCCTCACGATGGAAGATCGCCACCACGTCGCGCGAGCGTGCGAGTTCATCCATCGGCTCGCCGGGCTCGACGATCGTTCCCGCGGCGAGCCTCCGCGCCATCCTCTCGCTTCCATCAACAAGAACGCCCGCGACGACGGCCCCCGCGCGGCCGCCCCGCGCATCGAAAGCCGGCGCCGCCGCGACCAGCAGGAGCCCCCGTCCATCACGCGCGCGCCCGGCCAGCTCATCGCCCTCGCGCGCCAGCTCCTCCTCGTCCAGTTCGACAAACCCCCCGCTCGTGCGACCCGCGAGGGCCTCGCGCGCGACGGCGTGACTGACGACATCGTCCCGGAAGTACGGCGGCGTCGAGCGCGCCAAAACCCGACCTTCCAGATCGACTATTTCGAAGACGTCGAACCCGGCCTGCAAGCGAATCGCTTCGAGGTCGCGCCGCGTCTCCAAAGTCCGTGGCGCTTCGAGCGCGCTCGCGACGCGCCGCCCGCGTCCAAGCACGTCGGTGAGGAGAGTCCACTGCTCGCGTAGCGTGTCGACCGTATCGACGGCCGCGCGCAGGTCCATGCGAAGCGACGCCCTCGCCTCGCGCACGACCGTGCGCTCGACAACCACGAAGCCGACGGTGACCGCGAAGACTCCAAGGACGACGATCACCGCGGCAAACGCCGCGAATAAGCGAGTTGTCAGACGTTGTGACATGCGCGCCACCTCGCGCTACGCGCCTATACTGACTCAGCATCCCACCCACGGAGGATCGGTCGATGAAGAAAAAGATCCTCATCGTCGACGACGAAGAAGAGTGGAGGGAAGCCGAACGCGCAGTGCTCGACACGCGCTACGACGTGCGCACGGCAAGCAGCGCTCGACAGGCCCTCGAGGCGATCGACGCCGACATGCCCGATGTCGTCATCCTCGACGTGATGATGAACTACCTGTCGGAAGGCTTCGATCTCTGTCACCAGATCAAAGGAGACCCCGAGCTTTCCCACGTCAAGGTCGTCATGCTCACCGGCGTCGACCAGGTCTACAACATCCGACAGGAAGTCAGCGAGATCTGGATGCGCTGCGATAAGTACCTCGAGAAGCCGGTCGACCCCACACGCCTGCTCGCGACGATCGAGGAACTCCTCGCCGCATGACCCTCGGCTCCTGCGCATCGGGAACAGTCGCGATAGGGGGACAGTCGACTTGAGGGGACAGGCACCCTAAGTCGACTGTCCCTCTAAGTCGACTGTCCCCCTAAGTCGACTGTCCCTCT
>CAZPJJ010000596.1:0-2142 GCA_964586535.1 uncultured Acidobacteriota bacterium
TTGAGGCCGATGACCGCGAAGACGAGCGCGATCGCGAGGCCGGCGCGCGCCATGCGCGTCTGCGAGACGCGCGAGGTCACGATGCCCCAGTGGATCGAGAAACCGAACACGCCGTTGCCGATATGGAACGACGCGGCCAGCACGCCGATCAGGTAGATCGCGAAGACCAGCGGGTTCTGGAGTTTGTCCTTCATGAGCACGAAGAGGTCGGCGTTGTCGATGCCGAACCAGTGCGCGTAGCGGGTCGCGAGCACGTGGTACGCGATGAAGAAGAGCAGGATCAGGCCCGTGATCCGCTGGATGGTGAAGAGATAGTTGTGCGCGTAGGTCAGCCGGCGGTTGTTGAACCGGGCCTCGCGGTAGATCAGCACCCCGACGATGGCGTGGAAGGCGATCGGCAGGAAGATCCCGAAGATCTCGATGAGATAGAGGTAAGGGAGCGAGCGCAGGAACTCGACCTTGTGGTTGAAGGACTCCACGCTGGCGATCGCGAACGAGTTCGTGAAGAAGTGGTTCGCCAAGAACACGCCAATCGGGAACAACCCGCTCAGCGAGTGGAGCCGCCGCAGAGTGAAGTACTGGCGATCAGTGAGACCCATCGTGCCGGCCTCCATCAGACTTCGGGAAAATGGGGTGGGTTGGGGAAGGTCCGCTCGGCTGGGGAATGCCGCCGGGCGGAGCTATCCTGCCGAGGTCTCGAGAAACTCAAGGGGATGTTACTCCACGATCGGAAACGTGCCCGAGGAAGTGAACAAACTTATCACTTACGGCTTGACCCTAGCCACTTTGTTAATGCTTTTTCTCGCGCCCGTGCGCGCGGAAGAGCCCGCCGCGTCGGCGCCCGCGCCCGCGGTCGAGAGCCCCGCCTCGCCCCTGGATGGCTGGACCGAACTCGTCCTCGAAGGGCGGAAGTTCCTCGTCGCAACAGGGCGATCGAGCATCGTTCGCGATCCTGAGCGCGGGCGCGTCCACGTCGCCAGCGTCCTACGGGCGCTCGGCTCGCCCAAGTTCCACGACGCCTGGTCGGTCGCACGCCCCGACCCGGCGGCGTCGTGCGCGTGGCTCGAGGTGTCGCGGGGCAAGAAGGTTCGCGCCGGCTTCGTCGATGGCGCGGCGGAGAAGGCGACGATCGTCACGCTGCGAGCGGGCGCCGGCGACGACGGCTGGGGACCACCGCAGACCCGCAGCGTCGCGATCGGCGCAGGGCGGCTCGACGCCTACGCGTTGCTCGCCCATCTGCCCCGCCTTTTCGAGGGCGGCCGCATCGCGCTCGTCACGAAGGACGGCGAGACCGTCATCGACGTGCGCGCCGGCCCGCCCGCGCGGCGCTTCCTGCGGCTGCGTGCGCTCGATGGCGAAAGGGGCGATGTCCGCGTCTCGCTCCTGGCCGTGCCGCTCGACCTTCGCGCCGCGGACGGCGGCGAGACCCTGCTCGGCCTCGAGGGCGACACGCGCCTCTGGGTCGACCGATCCTCGGGCGCGCTCCTCGAGATCGAGGGCAAGAAGCCGGGCGTACCGGGGACGATCCGCCTCGCGCTCGAGAGCTACCGCACCGGCGCCGCGACCACCGCGAAGATTCCTTGGCCGCGGGCCGTCACTGCCGGGACCGACGTCGCTTCGATCCTTGACGCTGGAGGCTGCATTCCGTAGCCTCTCCCTCTTTTCTCTTCCGCGGCTTCCCGCATCCACGATGTGGAGGTTCTCTTCGTGAGCCGCTCCGACGATCCGTCCGGATGCCTTGCGGCCATCGGCCGCTTCCTCGAACTCGTGCAGCCGGGGCGCCGCTTCGTGCTCACGACGCACGTGCATCCCGACGGCGACGGACTCGGCAGCGAGGCCGCGCTCTTCGAAGTGCTCGCGGGCCGCGGTTGCGAAGTGCGGATCGTCAACGCCGATCCCGTGCCGCCCGCGCTCTCGTTCCTCACGGACGCCGCGCGCTTCGAGACCTACGACGCGACCCGCCACGACGACGCGATCGAGGGGGCGGACGTCGTCGTCATGCTCGACAACTCCGACCCGCAGCGGCTCGGCGCAATGGAAGCGGTCGTGCGCCGCGCGCGCGGCGTGCGCGCCTGCATCGACCACCATCCGCACCCCGATCCCTTCTGGCAGGTCCTCGTGCTGCGCGAGAACGCGAGCTGC